>JAUVQL010000020.1 GCA_030598165.1 Acidobacteriota bacterium
CCATCGGCAGCCTGCCCCACCAAGGCGACGAAAACGTCTCCCGGCCTCACCTGTCGAGAATCAATAGTCAAACCGCGAACCTCGGTGCCCAAATCACCTTGCACGCTTTCGACCGGAATTGCGGTTAACAGTTCGTCGAGCGTCATGGGCCTACCGATCTTGGGGACTCGATTAGCCGGTGTTCTCCCGCCACCGGTTCGGATTCGATTGATAGAGTCACGATGAACCCTCTTCGACTCCGGCGAGTCCCTTTTCAATCCTAGGTGCATTGCCTTGACAAAAGAGGACATCCTCTCGCTAGAACCTCGCCTCTATGTTTCGCTGCTCTTCGAGCCAACTATTCGCCCATCCTCAAAACGATGCCTCGAACCAAAAACGTCTCTGAGCTCGAGTGGATTTCTGGACTTCGTTTGACATGTTCAATGCTGTCGACAACTTGAACCGCCTCATCGAATCGCGTGGCGCCTCGAGGCCCCAGAATCAGAGTGACCCGGGTACCCTGACCAACGATTCTCCCGGCGGGAGGTTCTTGGCCAACAACCCACCCCGAGCCGACGAGCTTCGGTGAGAGGCGCATTCCGATGGCGCGCGCCACTGCATCTCTCGCCGGCAATCCGTAAAGATTCGGTACTCGGATACCATTCGGGATTGAGCCACCCACCACCGCTCGCGAAACCGGATTCCAATCCCGGCGTTCAGGCGAGGGTCTCGTTGTTATCGGAGCCTGTTGAGGCCAACGTGCCACCATGGGAGCCGCCCCAATATTCCGCTCAGGAGGCACTCCGAGATAATGGAGACTCGCTTCAACGATTTCGGCAAAGACCGATGCGGCCCTGCCCCCTGTGTGATCCCCTGTGGGTGAATCCAGGAGGATCAAAGCCGTGAGCTCGGGTCGCTCGGCAGGCACGAATCCTGCGAACGAGGCAACATAGTCCGTCTTCGAATAGCCTCCACCGGGAGCCGCTTTTTGTGCCGTTCCGGTCTTGCCCGCCACGGTAAAACCGGCAACGCTGGCCCTGACTCCAGTTCCCGCGGCAACAACATTCACGAGAATCTCAGTTAGTCGTGCTGCCGTTTCCCGACTTACGACACGTCGCACCGGTTCGGGCTCGAATTTGAGTAGCACCTCTCCGTCAGGTGAACGGATTTCTCTGAGAAGCTGAGGGCGCATGAGATACCCTGACGCCGCGATGGCATTAACCGCCGTCACCATTTGAAGCGGTGTAACTCCAATCTCTTGTCCAAAAGCAATCGAAGCAAGAGTTCTCGCTCCCCATCGAGTCGCAGGACGGAGAATGCCACGGCTCTCGGAGGGCAAGTCGATTCTTGTCGGCTCTCCGAAGCCGAAAGCATGGATGTAGCGTTCCATCCGCTCCTTGCCCAAGCGCTGACTAATCCGAATCATCCCCACGTTGCTAGAGAACTGCAGCACTTCGCGGAATGTCAGAACATCGAAGACTTTGTGATCACGAATGACTTCGCTGCCTACCTGAATCGAGCCTCGTCCACAATCGATGCGCTCTTCCTCACTCACGACGCCTTCTTCTATAGCCGCCGCTGCAGTGATGACCTTGAATGTTGACCCCGGCTCGTAGACATCGGTCACAGCGCGGTTCCGCCAATGGTCTGCGGGATAATCCTGATATCGGTTCGGATTGAAAAAGGGAACCGCAGCCAAGGCAAGAATTTCACCGGTCTCCGGACGCATGAGGATGGCCATCGCCCTTTGGGCTCCGCTTTCGCGAACCGCTCGTTCGAGTGAGGATTCGGCAATGTGCTGGAGCGTCTCATCGATGGTGAGGTAGACATCTCTCCCCGCCAACGGTCGTTTTTCGACTCGACTGGCTGCCCTACGCTGGCGCGCATCCGTCCAGATGATCTGACGACCAGGTTCACCTCGTATGTCGTCTTCCAGCGCGTACTCCACTCCGCTCATACCTTCGTTGTCCATCCCCACATAGCCCAACAGGTGAGAGGCCACCGCGCGTTTCGGATAGAAGCGACGGCTTTCCGGAAGGAAGTTCACACCGGTTGGCTCGAGATTCCTGATGCAGTCAATCTTGGTCGGGTCCGCTTTCCGCTTAACCCAAAGAAATCGTTTCTCAGTGGTCAATCGTTTTGTGAGCTCTGCCGCGTCACCTCCAAGACAACTCGCGAGCTCACGCGCGACTTTTTCCTTGTCTTCTATGGAGGGAGGCACGGCATAGACCGATTCCACCTCGATGCTGACCGCCAACTCCCTTTCGTTGCGATCAAAAATGGTTCCCCGGATGGCATCGAGCTTCAAAGTGTGCTGCTGTTGGAGTTCCGCTCGATCCTGAAGACTCGGACGTGCCACCGTTTGTAGATACACCAACCGCGCTGCCAAGGCGCCGACCCATAGGGAGCTCACCAAGCCGAAGAGAGCTAATCGGAGGTGGACCCTCCTGCTGTAGCGATTGGAGCTATTCAAATCCAACTCCTACTTCTTCTTCCTTGGCTCGCCTAGAAGATCCTTTTCGCCCCTGCCCACCTCGTCGACATCCCCTACTTCAAAAGGCTCGATCACCACGACCTGTGATACCGACGGATGGTTCAATCCAAGTTGCTGGATCGCGATGGCTTCGATTCGATCAGGGGAGGTCAAGGATGCCCGCTCCAACTTGAGCTCTCTTTGTATCTTGATCAGATGCTCTCGCTCGAGACGGAGCTCCTCTACTCGGTAGCCAATTCGGATCATTTCGAAATGCTGCCAAGCGTAAGCCAGGACTGCCAAAGCCAACACAAGAGCGGTGATCCCCGCCATGACGAGCTCCCGATGTCGCTTCGAGTCGACTTCCCGGACGAGCTGCTCGTTCCCCACCTTTTTGTTGATGATGTAGCGGTGCAATTTCATCTCAACCCACTCTTTCTAGAGCTCTGAGCTTTGCACTCCGCGCCCGCCGGTTGTCTTGGATCTCGTCCCGCGTCGGTCGGATGGGCTTGGGTGTAAGAATGCGGAACTCGGACTCGCCTGCGGCCTTGGCGTGGCCTCGGAACGCCAACTTGACCTCTCGATCCTCCAAGGAGTGATAGGAGATCACCACCAACCTCCCACCGGGTTTCAAGCACATGCCGGCTCGGCTCAGAAGACTGGCCAGAGCATCCATTTCTTGGTTCACTGCAATGCGCAACGCCTGAAAAGTCCTCGTGGCCGGATCGATGCCTCGCCCTCGTCGAGGCCCCGTGACAGAGTGGATCGCCCGGCGCAAGTCGGCTGTCGTCGCCAAGGGTCGGCGAGATACGATGCGGCGAGCGATCGCTCTCGATCGGCGCTCCTCTCCGTAATGGAAAATCAAGTCGGCCAATTCCTTTTCGCGTAATCGATTGACTAAATCCGCCGCGGTCGTCTCGTAAGCCTGATCGAACCGCATGTCTAGCGGCCCTTCGTGAGCGAATGAAAAGCCTCGAACCGGATCGTCCAACTGGAGGCTGGACAACCCGAGGTCCGCTATGACTCCGTTCACCTGTCTCCAACTCACCGCCTCGAGATGTTGCTCTACATCGGTAAACGAGCCTCGTCTCAATTGGCAACGCTCGCCAAAACGCTCGAGCCGCTGGGCCACTTTCTGCAAAGCCCCTTGATCGCGGTCCAGACCGAGCACTTTTCCGTCTGGGGAAGACCTTAGGAGCATCGCCTCCGTATGTCCTCCTCCACCCACGGTTGCGTCCAGATAGACACGCCCCGGTGACGGATCCAGAAAATCCAAGACCTCGGTCAAAAGGACCGGCTGATGCGGCATCGTTCAGGGCCTCACTCAATCGCCCAACTATTTCAACCCCGCCTTCGCTAAGTTGCTCCAAGCAAGGACCGAGTTTCACCATCTGGTCGGCGATCTCTAGAAACCGCCGTCCCGCTACCCAGATGATTCCTGACAACCGTGAACTGTTATTAACTCGAACCGCGTGCGCGCTGGCCTTCCGCACTGCCCCCATCCCCGCAGCCCTCAGATTCCAAAATCAGCGAGGGCGCGCCCATCCTCTTCTGTGAACGGTTCGTTCGTTAGCTTTTCTAGGAACCGATCGTGGTTCCAAAATCTCGAGAAAATTGTACTTACCCAGCACATCGACGTTCCCATTCATCTCCGCGGATTCCCGGAGAGTCGCAGGAATGAGAAGCCGTCCTTGTCGGTCCAAGCTGGTTGCTTGACCAAAGAAATGTACTCGATCGAGAAACCGGATTTTGGAGGGATGCGAGTTGGGAATGTCCGCCAACTTGCGCTCGATCTCGGTCCAGATATCCATGGGGTAGACCCGTACGTTCTCACCGGTCAAACTGGTGGCGAAGACTTCCGATCCGTAGTTCGTCTCCAGTAATTGGAGAAATCCACACGGGATCTTGAGCCTCCCCTTGTCGTCGACCCGCGCGGGATAGTTACCCCTGAGCAACCGTGCCTCCCAAAGATTACCTAGATAGGTTCCACCACCTGATGGCCACAAACACCACCAGACGAGAAACTTGAGACCACTTTATTCCACTTTGTTCCACTCAAATCCTAAGATAGCCACACGTCCTTTGTCAAGAACATTTACGAAGATTTCATGGGAATACCAACGCAGTGCTTCATTATCGTGCGTGGGTTTTTCACCACATTGAGTTAGGGAGCAACGGAAGGCAATTTTCGGGCGGTTCGGGAGCTGTGTTTTCAAAAGTGAGGGTGACAGTCCACCGTAGGCCAGGCTCTGCCTGGCTTCAGAGCTGAAGAGACAGCCACCCTGGTCAATAAGGTGAGGGTGACAGTCCTCCAAGGGGACAGTCACCCTGGCATATAGTAGTATGCCAAGACGATGAAAGCAGGCATTATGGGCTTTCCCGGCTCTGGCCGTCGCACCCTGTTCCGCCTACTCACCCAAACGCAAGAAGCGACCCAAGAGCGCGGACACGAACCCAAGCTGGGCGTTCTCAAGATCCCTGACGATCGTCTGAGCGATGTTGCTCGTATCCAACGCTCGCGTAAGACGACGCCGGCAACGATTGAGTTCGTGCTCATACCGGGTTTGGTCAAAGGTGAATCCCGAGAGAAGCTCGATCTGCAGCCTCTCCGGAACGTCGACATCTTGGTCCATGTGGTCCGCGCGTTCGACGAGCCTTCGGTTCCCCATCCAGAAGGATCAGTGGACCCGAAACGCGATATCGAGCTCCTGGAGCTCGAAATAATGTTGGCTGATCTGAACCTCGTCGAAAGACGACTAGAACGTTTGCAAACAGACCGAAAGAAGGGACAGAAACCCGAGCCCAATGAAATGGCGTCTCTAGAGAAGGCTAAGGCGGCTTTGACCTCCGAGACTCCGTTGCGAGAAGTACTGACAGACGAAGATCAAAAGAACCTTAGAGGATTTGCGCTGCTCACCGCCAAACCACGACTTTTGGTCATCAATATCGGAGAACAAGATATTGGCACGGAGTGGACTGAGAGTCTGCACTTGAGGGAATCGAGGAACGCACCTCGAACAGGCCTGAGTCATGTAACTGCGCGTATCGAATCCGAAATCGCAGAGCTTTCTCATGAGGATGCCGAGAGCTTTCGGGAAGACCTTGGGCTAGAGGAGGGCACCGCGGAAAGGCTCGTGGGTGCCGCATTCGGCTTGACAGATATGATTACTTTCTACACCGCAGAAGAAAAGGAAGCCAGAGCCTGGAACATACCAAAGGGAACTCGTGCCTCGAGGGCAGCAGGTACGGTTCACAGCGACATGGAACGAGGGTTCATCCGCGCGGAGGTGGTCCCTTTCGACGTGCTCGCAAAAGAGGGGTCGTGGAACGCATGCCGCGAGAAGGGCCGGACCCAGCTCGAAGGCAAGGACTATCCGGTGGCGGACGGCGACGTTATCTACTTTCGATTCAATGTCTAACGGCAGCCGCACATGAACGCACATGAACGCAAATAAGAATAAGATCCGGAAAACCCAGAGGAAGAAAACTATTCGCGTTTATTCGCGGCTCGCTTTCATTTGGGGCTTATGTTAAGAAGTTAGAGTCGTGAAGCTCATCGTTCAAATACCTTGTCTCAACGAAGCGGAGACCCTTCCTGCCACTTTGGCGGATATTCCTCGGCAGATCGATGGCGTGGATGAAATAGAAATTCTGGTCATCGATGATGGGTCCACAGATGAAACCTCTGATATCGCGTCTCGGCACGGCGTCGATCACTTAGTGCGTTTTCACCGAACCCGCGGCCTAGCCTTTGCCTTTCGTGCAGGAATCGACACCGCAATTGCCATGGGGGCCGACATCATCGTCAATACCGACGGCGATAATCAATATCCCGGTTCTCAAATACCGGCGCTCATCGCCCCCATCCTAGAACGCCGCGCCGACATGGTCATCGGTGACCGGCAGGTCGAAAGCGTCGGTCACTTTTCCTTCACGAAAAAGAAACTTCAAACCTTGGGGAGTTGGGTGGTACGCCAGGTCTCGGGAACACAAGTTCCAGATACAACGTGCGGATTTCGGGCGTTCTCGAGAGATGCGGCACAACGACTGAATGTCGTCTCCGAATACACTTATACTCTCGAGACCATCATTCAAGCGGGAAAGAAACGGATGGCGATTCAGCAGGTTCCCATCTCTGCCCGCGTTACTCGTCCAAGCCGCCTAATTTCCAGCACGTGGAATTACGTCAAGCAGTCGGCGGCCACCATCGTACGTATTTACACGATGTACGAACCGCTCAAGATTTTCAGCTACATCGGAGCCATTTTCCTGGTAGCTGGGCTCTTTCTGTCCGGAAGGTATTTGTACTTCGTGTGGGCCGGCGAAGGACAAGGACACGTTCAATCGGTCGTCCTGGCCGTCGCCCTACTCATCGTGGGATTCATGATCATCTTGATCGGATTCGTTGCGGACATCATGGCCTCGGTAAGGCGACTCCTCGAAGAGGTACTCTACCGCCAACGTCGTTTGGAGGATCGAGTCGCCCGATCATCTCGAACCGATGACCCGCAATCCGTGGAGCGGGAGATCTCTAGAGAAAGTCGGTGAAGATGGTCGAAGCCGATCGAGTCAGTGTGCTCATTCCCGCTTTCAATGAGGAAGCCTCTATTGCCGGAATCATCGGCGAGGTGCGTGCTGCCGCCAATTGGCTGGAGGTGGTCGTCGTTGATGACGGCTCGACCGATAACACCCGCGAGGCGGCGCTCGGAGGGGGTGCTCGCGTCATCCGCCACCCCTACAACAAGGGAAACGGCGCGGCCGTCAAGACGGCGATCCGAGAGGCACGTGGTGAGTACGTTCTGTTGATGGACGCTGACGGCCAACACTCTCCCGAAGATATGAAGAAACTCATCCAACCGCTCGATGAATACGATCTCGTAGTCGGCTCGCGCTCTTGGGAGGCTCGAGCCACCTTTTCCAGAGGCGCTGGCAATGCTCTCCTGGCTCGGTTCGCTTCGTTCTTGTCCGGTTTCAAGATCCCCGACCTCACTTCCGGGTTTCGCGCCGCCCGAACTGAGCGAATAGCTGAGTTTCTTCACTTGTTTCCAAATGGATTCAGCTACCCCACCACGAGCACGCTGTCTTTTTTGAAGGTAGGTTACAACGTCACTTTTGTACCTATCGACGGAAAACAAAGAGCGGACAAGTCCAAGAGCAAGATGCGACCCTGGCGGGAAGGGGGACGGTTCTTGATGATGATCTTTCGGATGATCACGCTCTTTAGTCCCTTGAGAATTTTTCTCCCTTTCTCAGCTTTATTCTTTCTCCTTGGATTTGGCTACCTCATCTACACCATCATCACCGAAGTTCACGTCACCAACACATCGGTGTTGCTCATTACGGCCTCTGCGGTTTTCTTTCTTTTTGGCCTACTCTCCGAACAAGTCGCGGCCGCTATGTTTAGGTCACGGCGGTAGCGGCGCATCCAGTAAGAAGCCAGAAGCCAGAAATCAGTAGCCAGTCAAGACAGGTCGCTCAGGTTGCACCGGCCACTGGCTACTGGACTCTGGCAACTTCCACAGAGGGCTCGTCAACTGTTCCACTGACGCGAAGTTGCGACGGGTCGTTCCCATCCAGAGAGCTCACGGTGACATTTAGAGACAATGTGCCGTCGAAGTGGACCGAACCTCCGATGGTAAGTGCGGCGCGTTGGTTCCGCAGTTCGAAGGGTTGCACAACTAACTGGCCGTCTTTCACCTCAAAAGGTATCCCCACAGGCTCAAAAGACGAACCGGCAAGGCCCTCTCGTCCCAGGCTCTTTTCCACCTCGGTCACGATGGGAAAACCTGGCAAGACACCCCCTCTCAAATGGAAGACTCCTTGACCTGATGTATTCCGGATATCTGTCCCAAATCCCCTAGCGTCGAGTGTGAGGGTCCCGGGAAGCTTCTCTATCGAACCTATAAGTGGTCCGATCTCGAACGGATCCCCTTCGAGACTCAATTCGTACCCAAAAGGGATTTGGTTGAAGTCAACGGCGAAACGGGCCTTGAAAATGCCGTTCGAAGTCGAATATTCGAGATCGGGTAGGGTAATATTCCCCCTATCGAAACGCATTCGACCTCGCATGTTCCGCACCAGGATCGATCCGACATCGATGTTTCGCGCGTTCACCTCGGCCTCGGAGACCAACCCATGTAAGACCGTAATGGCTCCCGGTTGGAAACGTAAGTCGCGAAAAACGAGATCGAGACCATCGAGGGACACACTATCCTGCTTCGAATGAAATCCATGCGTCGTGAGAGCACCATCTTCAATCGTAAATTCTGACACCAACAACAAAAGATCAACTTCAAAGGGTGTCTTGGATGGGGTGACATCCGAGGCTCGTTCCCCGCTCTCACGATTTCTTGATGTCGCCTTACTGGGGGCAGCCGGCATTTTCACAATCTGGCCGCGTGGCTGCTTCATCGTAAAACGTCGGATCACGACTTTTTTAGCGAGCAGGGGAAGTAGCTCATGCTCGAACGAGATTTGGCCGACATGGACAGTAAAACGACCGCCGGGAAAGCTCGAAGAAGCTTCGACATCCTCAGACACCAGTCCTTTCGTTAGACTCCATTTGAAACCACCTGCTTCAAGCTGCATGCCGACGGCATCTCCGACTTTCTCGAGAACCGTGCGACCAAGATCCGGCGCTTCGACATCGAACAAGCTACCTAGAATCGAGGCAAGAACGACGAGTAGCCCA
>JAUVQL010000219.1 GCA_030598165.1 Acidobacteriota bacterium
AGCTCAGGAACTCGTCGGGAGGAAATGCTCTTCGGCGAAAAAGACCTACCCAAAGTCCACCTATTGCGTCGAGCTTTGGCGGGCCTCAAACCTGTCGAGGCAATGAATCTCCTCTTGAACAAGATGAAGAAGACGCAGTCCAATGAAGCCTTGTTGGCAGAGATCAAGACCGGTTAGTCGGTCCGCGGCAACCTGACTGTGGCAGGGGGGGGTGCTCAGGGGATATCAAGGCGCCCCTTGGCTAGTTAGAAGAGACTAGTTCTTGAAGAGATTGTGGAAGGCCGCCCTCGCATCCTCGGGTTTGTGCGCCCGCCGTCCGGTAGCATCCAAAGCCTGAACCGGTTTGTACGACTCGCAATCATTTGCTGCCCACTTATCGGCAAATCGGGATTCGATCGGCTCACGACATTCGAATCGTGCAGCAGGATCGAACTGCTTACAGTGGCGGCAGGAATGGAGCGGAGTGCGGCACTTTGGGCAGTTGGTCTCTTTGTCCACATCGAGTTGGGACGACGGCGTCTGGTGACCGCATTGGGCGCAGCGCACAACGACGGTGACTTCACGATCGATAGCGTGACGGAGAGAACGTATTTGATGTCGATTGCCTAAATCGTCGTTGTCCCTTTCTCGCCGTCGCTGGCGTTGTTGGTCTTCATGGTCGTCTTCTTTGTAGCCCCTTTGGCGATACTTCATATTGGTCTCCTGATTACCCTGAACGTGTGCTCGTAAGGTGTAGCATAGAAGGGGAACACCTCCGATGGGCTAGGGAATCCATCCCTTGGGAAGGAGTGCTGTCTCGAGAAACGGGCGGCCACACTACACCACTCTCCCGATTTCCTTTGACAAATCCAGCATACCATTTTCCCATCCCAGGGTCCAGATTTTGGTCGGGCAAAAGTACCTGTTGATGAGGCGGTTGTGTAAGTGTTTACAACACAGGGCTTATGGTCATGTAGAACAAGTCACTGAGGGCCTCTGCCTCAGGGCCCTCACCTGGTCAGGCTGATACGCTCAATGCCTGATCGATGTCCGACATGAGATCTTCCGGTGCCTCGATGCCAAAGGCAATGCGAACCAGGCTGTCACGGATACCCGCTTTTTCGCGTTCCTCTGGAGATAACATGGCATGGGAAGTCAAGCAAGGGATCGACAACAAAGACTCGACTCCGCCCAAACTAGGCGCGATACGAATTAGCTTCAGGGCGTCGGCGAAGCGCTTGGCGGTCTCCAAGTCGCCGTCGATCTCGAAGCTGAGCACACCCCCACCCCCCCGCAGTTGGCTTATCGCAAGCTCGTAGTGCGGATGACTCTCGAGGTGTGGATAGAACACCTTCAGAACACGGGAATGGTCTTCCAAAAACTTCGCCAGCTCGATTCCATTTCGATTGTGCTGTTCCACCCTCACACCGACCGTCTTCATTCCCCGTATGAGAAGGTAGGCCGCATGGGGATCCAAGATACCACCGAGCACTCGTAGCGAATCCTTCACACGGTCAACCAATCGGTGCGAACCAGCGAAAACGCCACCCAGGAGATCCGAGTGGCCCCCAAGGTACTTGGTCACGGAGTGGACTACACCATCGATACCGAGCTCGATAGGCCTCGTATTGAGCGGCGTCGCAAACGTGGAGTCGATGATCGTGATGACACCGTGCTTTTCGGCGATCTTCGCGACTGAGCCGATATCGAGCACTTTGAGGGTGGGATTCGTGGGAGACTCGACGTAGAGGAGGCGCGTCGTGTCGCGAATCGCTTTTTCAAAGCCTTTGCTGTCCGTTACATCGACCCAACTCACCTCCACGCCCCATTGAGGAAGGAACTCACGAGCAAAACGGTAAGCACCGCCATAGATCTCTCGTTGAAAAACCGCATGATCTCCTTTTTTCAGGAAGGTAAAGAGAGCGGTTGTAATTGCAGCCATGCCGGAACCGAAGACCGCAGCCTCCTCGGCACCTTCTAGCTCGGCGAGCGTCCGCTCCGCCACGCTCAAGGTAGGGTTTCCGTATCGAGAATAGAACGTGTCCGCCTTGGCTTCTTCGAGGGCAATCTGTTCATCATAGTCTTCGGATTCGAAGGTCGCAGACAAGTAGATCGGCGTTGCCACGGGCCGGTTCGTGCGCTTCTTTCCAATTTCAGAATGGATGGCTCGAGTGGACAGGTGATACTGGTCTCGTTTCATTTCTTCCTCTCTTGTGAATTGTATCCCTCTACTTTGCACGTTGACACCGTGGGCAGTAAAAAGTGGAACGACCTCCTTGCACCATCCGTTCGATTCCTGTCGCGCATCGTGGACAGGACTCGCCTTTTCGGCCGTAGACCAGAAATCGATTTTCGGTATCTGGCTCCTGTAGATAACGCATTTCGTCGGTATTTTCTTTGCGGAGCGTCTCATTGAGGGTACTGCGAATGCCGCGATGAAGAGCCCGAACCTCGCTCTCAGAAAGGGACTCCGCCTCTCGAGCTGGATGAACCCCAGCCCGGAACAGGGCTTCCGCGACGTGGATGTTACCGAGGCCTGCGATACGGCTCTGGTCCATCAAGAACGACTTGATGGGCAGACGGGCACCGGCAAGAAGGTGCGAGAGTTGTGACGGCGTGAAGGATTTCTCCAAGGGCTCCACACCCAACCTGCGGAGCTTCTTCTCGACTGCATCGTCGACGAGCTGGAAAGCGCCCAAACGGCGGACATCAACGAAGGCAAGCTTTCGGCCTCTGGCGAGGTGGAGAACGACGCGGCTCGCTCGAGGCAGTGGCTGGTTCGCGTCCCTAATTACGAACTTTCCACTCATCCCAAAGTGAGACGCTATTTTTCCTCTCTTTCCCAAATTCCAGATCAGATGCTTGCCCCGCCGGGCGAGCCCACGGACAGTAGCACCACGAAGGGTATGGGTGAGTCGACGGGCGCTCTGCCCTCTCAATGCCAACCGATCGAGGACACGGGCGCTCAGAATACGCCGTCCAACGAGCCAACCCTCGAGGTTTCTCCGGGCAATCTCGACTTCGGGAAGTTCGGGCATTAGTACACTAGCGCGCCTATGAGTCCTTGCGCGCCACCTGTTAGAACTCAAGAAATCTAGCCGCAAATGAACGCGAATGAACGCAAATTTGAAGAAACGTTGGATTGATTAGGTCTTATTCGCGTTAATGTGCGTTTATGTGCGGCTACATTTCTTCGCGTTGGTTTCTTGATTCAGTTCTATGCGTGACTATAAGCTCAAGGACAAACTCAAACGGGCCCGAGAACTGCTTTCGGAGTTCTACCACGCGCCCTATCGCGGCACGATCGCCCGCAGCAAGCGGGACGAAGACGATCTCTTCATGTTGTTTGTTTTCTCGGAGATGATGGGCATTCCAAATCCAGTGACCT
>JAUVQL010000067.1 GCA_030598165.1 Acidobacteriota bacterium
ACCACTGCGCCCCGTTGGCGGATTTGCGATAACATTCGCCTGGCACCTCGTTATGAGACGGAGCTGCTTATTCTGGAGCGCTGCTGAGCTGACCCTGGGTATTGTTTCACGTGAAACATTTGCCCTCATCTCCTCCCCCCAAAAAAGGGGTTTTTGTTGGTACTGCGCGTCATGCTATTCTTGAGCCGATTCCGGGAAAACCATGGGTAAAGTCATAGCCGTTGCAAACCAAAAGGGTGGTGTGGGTAAAACCACGACAACCATTAACTTAGGCTCCTCCATGGCCGCTGCGGAGAAGCCGACGCTCGTTGTCGACATTGATCCTCAGGCAAACTTGACCAGTGGACTGGGATTGCAGGTGGGTGAAAACGATGGTACCACTTACGACGCACTGATAGATGACGTTCCCTTCTCCGATCTCATCATCGACACGGCTCTTGATCATCTCAAAGCAGTACCCTCGGAGAGGAATTTGACGGGGGCGGAAATCGAGCTCGTCGGAGAGCCGGAACGAGAATCGAGACTGAAGAAATCTCTTGAGAGCATTGTTCCTCTTTTTGACTACATCCTGATCGACTGCCCGCCCTCTCTTGGGTTGCTGACGCTCAACGCGCTTGTTGCGGCCGATACCGTCTTGATCCCTCTTCAATGCGAGTTCTATGCGCTGGAAGGCATCAGCGAGTTGATGTCCACGGTCCAGCGTGTCCAGAATAGCTTCAATCCGGGTCTGAAGGTCGAGGGGATCCTGCTGACCATGTACGATGATCGTACAAATCTGTCAAATCAAGTCGTCGACGACGTGCGAACGCACTTCGCCAGCGCTGTCTACGAGAATGTGATCCCGAGAAACGTGCGTCTCGCTGAGGCGCCGTCATTCGGGAAACCCATCCTCCTTTACGACATTCGGTCAAAAGGAGCGGAAGCCTATTTAGCCTTAGCAAAGGAGTTCCTGGGCGATGAAAAGGAAAGCGCTCGGTAGGGGATTGTCCGCTCTTCTACCTGAGGCCCCAGAGCCATCTGGGGGAGGGATGGTCGAGATCGATGTCAAACGGATTGATCCCAATCCGCAGCAGCCTCGTCAGCGCTCGGAACCGACCAAGCTCCAAGCGCTTGCTCGATCTTTGCAGCAGGAAGGCATCATGCAACCGCTGGTGGTCCGAAAGGTAGGCTCTCGTTATCAGTTAATCGCCGGTGAGCGAAGATGGAGAGCTGCGCGCATGGCAGGTCTCGCGCGAGTACCAGCCATCGTTCGCGAAGTCGAAGACGATCGACTCCTGGAGCTGGCGCTCATCGAGAACATCCAGCGGGAAGACCTGAGTCCCATTGAGGAGGCCGGCGCCTACCACCGTTTGGTGACTGTTTTGGGGCTTTCTCAAGAACAAGTCGCTGATCGGGTGGGAAAGGATCGCTCGACGGTCGCCAACTTACTCCGGCTGCTGCGTCTACCGGATGTCATCCGAAAAGCGATTGCTAAACAAGAGTTGTCACCTGGGCACGCAAGGCCCCTGTTAGCTGTCCCTGATACGACCGCACAAATTCAGATTGCTCGTGAGATCGTCGAAAAGGGTTTGTCCGTCCGGGAAGTCGAACGTCGAGTAAAGGCGTATGCGAAAGACAAGAAGTCGGGGAAGAGAGAAAAGACCGTCGCTCGGACCGATCCCAACACGAGAGAAGCAGAAGACAGGCTACGTCTCGCTCTTGGAACCAAGGTGCACATTGTTAGGAAAGGCCGAGGAGGTCAATTGGAGATTTCCTTTTATTCCGAGGAAGAGCTCGGACGACTATACGAGATTCTGCTTCGGGGCGCGCGGTCCAAATCAACGAGCGTGGGGACAAACTGATAGGGGGACTGGATGAAGGAGGATCGAAGTTGATGTGGAAAAGTGAGCCAGCGGGTGACTTATCAGGATTTCTTGATCGAGGCATCACGGTCAAAGGAGAGGTCTCGTTCAAGGATACCCTGCGTATCGACGGCCGGTTCGAAGGCACGATCCGATCCGGAAAAACGCTCATCATCGGCGAGGCTGCTGACGTTAATGCGGAGATCGAAGTGAGCTCACTGTACGTCAGTGGCCACCTCCGCGGACAAGCGAAAGTAAGCGACCGTATTGAGCTTAGCAATACGGCACGTGTGGAATGCGACCTCAACACGGCCGTCCTGGTGGTTGAAGAGGGGGCGGTATTCGAGGGTCGGTGTACGATGAGCAAAGACGCAACCAGGCCGTATGAGGTCGAAGATCGAAAGGCCGTATTGAAAGAGTTTCCGTCTTCTAAATGAAACGACTGCGTCTCGCTAAGGGCCAGTCACCAACGCCGGGCTGAGCGTCTAGCCGGCACGCGCTTTGGCGGCCCCTTTGGCCCCAAATGTCCAGATGTCATTGAGCACAAATGTCACGGCGGCTGCGAGGATGATGGCAATGACGTTGGCTGACATGTAGTGCATGAACTGAGCGGCGATCGTCGTGGCAATGAACTGAAGGATAATAGAGAGCCAGCTTGCCAAGAAGTACTGACCCATTTGAAATGCCAATCCGTGTGACGTCTTACCTTTCCGATCTCTCCAGGTCCAAAGGCGGTTCCAGAAGAAGTTGTTGATGGTGGCGACGAAAATCGCTAGCGCCAAGGAGTAGCTCAGTCGCGTCTCCTCGGGCTGGACACTTGCAAACAGGAGCTCCTGGCTGAGATAGAGCACAATCAAGTTGACGATGGTGCCCGAAAAACCCACGACACCAAACTTGATAAACCTGTGCCGCAAAACGGGGCCCACCACAGGCATGTCTAGGATGCCCTGGATGCCGCTCACTGGACGAGAATGCCCTCTCTGCCGGTCAGGATTTCACGAGCTCTGTCGATGACGACTTCCGGAGCGATCGATTTCAGGCAAACGTTGTCGCCATCACACGGAGAGTTGCGGTGATTGTAGGCGGTAAGGCAAGGAGAGCAGGACAGATTCGTATAAAAAATCGAGGACTTGTCGTCCAACGGTCCATAAAGTGTAGGCGTCTCCGGACCGTAGAAAACGATGCTGGGAATAGGAGTCATGGAAGCGAAGTGAACGGGTCCGCCATCGTTGGTGATCAACAAAGACGCAAAGTGGAACAACAGCATGAGCTCCCGCACGGTCTTTGTGTATCCCGTCAAATCGATACAATCGTTTTGCCCGCAATGCGACTGAATCTCCCGGGCAAGAGGCCCGTCTTCTGCCAAGCCAATCACGCCGACCGCGTATCCACCGCGAACCAGCTCACCAGCCACGACGCGGTAGTTGGCAAGAGGCCATGCCCTAATCGGCAAGAGGCCGCCCCCTGGGTATATGAGAACGAGCGATTTTCCTTTGACAGAAGGGAAGTCGTCCTTTACTCGAGTCAACATAGCGTCGATCTCGTCGCGGCCCGTGGCAAGGGGGGCGATGTGCAGCTTGCCGTCTTCTAAAGCGCGTTTGACGAGCGGCGTTCCGCTGGAATCGATGGCTTCTGCCATGGAGATGAACTGGCGTGCTATGTGTTGATACGGGTTGTACAAGACCGGTCGGTTGATGAAGCTTCCTCGATAGAGCCCTTTTTGCCTATGAGCGTGGAAGGCAATCCTCTTCTTTGCCCCGCTCATGTAAGACAAGATACTGCTGACCCTGGAGAAAAGCTCGCAGTCGATGACGGTGTCGATGCCGACCTTCCTCGCGAGCTGTAGTGCGTTGAGGCCATCGGATAGGAGGTGCAACAAAGTGTCGTTTCTTAGGGTCAGTCTGTTCGACTCCGGAACGACGTCCAGCAAATCCAGGACTTCTTTGTTTTGTCGGAAGACGAGCGCGTAAAGTTCCGCTTCGGGATATTTCTCTTTGAGACGCGCGAGCATGGGGCGAGCCAACACGAGGGCCCCCATCTCGGACAAAAGGACAACGAGTATCTTCTGGGTGCGCGGTGGCTCGGTCTTGCGGCCGAGAAGGTTCAAGAGGGAGAGCATCCAGCAAATGGGAGCTCCCGCAAAGCGGTCGACCTTACGTTGAAATGCGACGTCCATTTCGAATCACTGATTTTTTACCTTCGTCAATCTCCACTTCCGGCAGTACCGTATGCCATATTAGACTACAGCAGACGTCCGGGTCGATCAGGAACCAGCGATCGACAGCTCGACTGCTGCAGTCAAGAATAGGTAGAACGGAAGTGAGTTATTCCAAGAACGACCAGGAGGATTGGTTTGACGGACTGGCGAAGCTGTCTGCGGGGCCTTGAGCTCCAAACGGTCCATCCGATGAAGCCTGTCGTCAAGGAGGATCCAACGCGCGTCGTCGAAAAGGCAGTGCTCGAGGCGGGGCTCGTTAAATTTCTCGAGGATGCCCATCGCAACGAGAGTCCAGTGACGATTCTGCTGAACGATCCGGATCGGTTCACCGATAGCCGAACGGCGCTCGAGGTCATCCTTCAAATCGCGGAGGAGCGCAATTTGTCGCTACGCTTTCGCGCTCTCTTCGCCACGGGAAGTCACTCGTTCTCCGTTGATCAAATGGAGCGTCACGAGGATTTCGCGCTACCCCTGGCGGGTCAGTTCCTTTTCGACACGGCTTGGCACGACTGCCGAAATCCAGATGCGGTTCGTGCCGTGGGGAAAGCTCACCTTCACAAATGGGTCGTTGAGGCGGATTGGCTTCTCGTCATCGGAAGCATGGAACCTCACTATTTTGCCGGTGTCACAGGTGCACACAAGACATTGACCGTCGGCGTCATGTCGTATGAGAGCCTCTGCGGGAATCACGTCCATGCGATGTCGCCGGAGGCCCGCGGTCTCACGACGACTGGCAATCCGGTCCACCAAGGGATTGCCACAGTTGTCAACAATCTTATATCGAATGGAAAAAGGGTCTTCGCCGTCAACGAAGTTCTCGTCGATCAACGCATCGTTGCCTGTGTCGCCGGAGGCCCGCTGGAGTCTCTGGAACAGGGATTACCTCACGTTCGGGAAATCTACTCCCATCGTCTCGAAGAGCCCGCCGATTTGGTGGTGGCGTGCGTTGGTCCGCCCTTGAACAAGAGCTTGTATCAAGCTGACAAAGGTATCAAGAACGTGGAGACCGCGGTCCGAGATGGTGGCGTCATACTTCTCGACGCGTCATGCCATGAAGGGATCGGGATCGATCGCTTCATGCAGCTTATGAAGCGGACCTCTAAGTACGAGGAAGCCGTCGCGGTGGTACGAGCCGAAGGCTACCGTTTGGGGGATCACAAAGCGGTGCGGCTGCGAGCTCTCACCGAAAGACGTGGTGTGCGTCTAGGAATCATCTCTCGACACTTGGGCGAACAAGAGGCTCGTGTTGCGGGTCTCGAGCCTTTTGGTGATGCCGGCGCCGCAGTTCGCTGGGCACGAGAAGCGTTGGGAAGGAAAGCGACGAACGCCGTTTTTGTAGAAGACGCAGGCAATATGACCCTGACACTTCAAGATTGAGGTCGCCGTCCCCAGCGCCGGGCCCTCGTCCACCACCAACTCAAGAAACCCACCGCATAAAGCACGACCCACACGTCGATGAGATAGTCCCACAAGTTCCTGGACTCGAGGATTCCCATCGTATGGGCCAAGACCGATCCGCTCAGGCAAAGTGCGATGAGATAGAGCTCTTTTTGAACGGCCCACAGGGCCAAGACGAACAAAACCACGAGAAAAGGTCGCGAGTCGTATCCAAGAGTGTACGGATCGAGGTAGGAGAGTCCCAATGTCATAGGGTAAAGCAATACCCCTCCAACAAGGACAAGGAACATGAGGACGGTTTTGCTCCGCGCGGAGTAGAGCTCGCGATCCGTGACACGGGAAACACACACTGCGACAAGGAGTATCCACGTCGTAATACTGAAATCACCCGTGAGTCCACGGACGTAGCCGGCGAGTGGAAGACCTCTGACCGGGATGAAAGCCACGACCATTAGGCCCAAAAGAATGCTCCCACGAACC
>JAUVQL010000169.1 GCA_030598165.1 Acidobacteriota bacterium
ACCTCATTTTGTTCTTTGCGCGACCTTCATTTTGAGTCTCATCTTTGGCCACCTCCTGATCCCCCGACCCTAGCGACTTCATGGGCGTTTACCTCGCCGTAGCCGCTTTGGCGACGAAGGCGGCGTGTACCTCGCCGTAGCCACTCTTGTGGCGAAGGCGGGTGGAAAACTGACGCGGTGTAGTCTCTATTTTTCGCCGAGGATGCGGGCGGCGCGGCAAGTGTTGAAGACCCCACAAGTGCAAAACCGAGCCATGTAGCAAGCGGCTTGCTCCGGGGTACGGCGACCTTCCTTGATCCAATCCATCATCTTTTGCGCAAGACCGAAGGACACCATGCCGTGACCACACATCGTGGAGAGTTGAAGCACGCGTTGGTGGGGAAGGATGTCCTTGTTGCCGAAAAAACCCAAAGAGTACTCCACGCTATGGCGCGTAATGCCAGCCTCGCGACTGAGCTTGTCAGCCCGGCCGGTCAAGGCACTGATGTTGATGGAGAGGCCCAGGTCGGCTTTTTTGATGTCACGGAGGAAAGCAACTACTTTATCCGGATCGTCGAAGACGGCGGAGACGACCGTCGGTCCCTCGACGGCTTCAATCAATGCCGCGGCGTTCCGTTCGTCTTTACGGAACCAGTGTGCCAAAGGGTTGAGGCTCTTCGTGGGTCGAAACAAACCGCCCTTCGTTGCGTCTCCTAAGTTGTTGGGCTTGTGGCGACCGGCAATTTCCAGAAAGCGGCGGAACTTCTCCGTGGAGCCACGCTCGTTCAGGCCGCGCGCCGCCATTGCGAAGATGACATAGTCATCTTCTAATGTTTCGGGGGCTCCGTAACGATGGAGAGTATTAGTCATAGCAAAGAACTCGAGAATTCAAGAACTCAAGAATGCGGATCTACTTCCTACGTCACAACTTTTTCGGAACCGGTGTCGGTGATACGGCCGAGCCCTAGGTTCGTTTTTCCACGCCAATAAGCGTACCCATCCTCATCGAGAATCTCTTCCAATGGGTTGGTGCCGTCGGCACTGCAACGAGTCGAAACCCCCATGGATATCAATGTGTCAATGTGCTTCGAAGATTCCGTGACGATTCGCAACACCTCTGGTACCCGCTCGAGCTGGACCTTTATCTCCACGATGGCTGATAGCACTTTCTCATCATGAATGTCGGAACGGATCTCTCCCGTTTTATGATCGGTCATCAGGTGAGTCACCGGGTTGTGGGGCTCGAATGCGACGCCAGCGGTAGCGAGGACCCGGGTCACGACTTCGATGTCTCGGAAACGTACGCCAACCGTAGGTCTACCAAACTCGATGGTAAAGCCCGCCTCACCTTCCTCTACGCGGTGAGTCACGTCATTTGTCTTGACTTCCTCCGTACCGCGACCGTGGATCCCTGTGCTCTCGTGTGGGACCAATGGGTCGCTAAAAGCGCGACGGACGATACGTGGCCAGGAGAGCTCTTGAGGCTCGATGGCGGCGGTCGGACAAACGTCCGGCTCGGGGTCGAAGCGGACCCGGAACCAACCCAGCACCTTCCGAACCGTCCGGACCAACGTGGGATTCAAGTGCTCGGTCGACAGTCCCCGGTAGCACGTGAAGCACTCCACACAGGCGTCTTCGCGGATCACGGCGCGGTGGATGTTGGAGTCGATGGAAATGGCTCCTACCGGGCACACGGGGACGCAGTTCGCGCAAGCAACGCATCGCTCGGCGGAGATCCTCATGGTTGTCCGAGTATACATGATCAAAGTGGAAGGACACTCGAGGTCTCTCACCCTGCAGGGGAGCCCGCCGACAGTTGAAACTGGGTTGCGGATTGGGATACAAAGGCAGATTACGTTCGTTTCAGTAGCCAAGACCACAGGAACCACTTCATAGGAAAGACAGAAGAAAGTTATGACGAAGCAGAAGCAATTCGAAATTGCAGACAAAAAGGGAAAGCTTGCGGTTCTTACACCTGGTTTGGGGGCCGTGAGCACCACCTTCATCGCTGGAGTTCAAGCCATCAGGAAGGGCCTTGCCAAGCCCATCGGCTCCTTGACCCAAATGGGCACGATCCGTCTCGGGAAGCGTACCGACAACCGGATTCCCACGATCAAGGAGTTCGTGCCGCTCGTCGGGCTCGAAGATTTGTGCTTTGCTGCCTGGGATATCTTTGAAGACGATGCCTACCAGGCCGCTCTGAAGGCTGGCGTTTTGGATCGTACGCTCCTTGAGTCGATACGTGAGGAGCTCGAAGCGGTCAAACCTTTCAAGGCCGTTTTTGACCAGAACTACGTAAAAAAGCTGCACGGCACCTATGTCAAAGAAGGCAAGAACAAGATGGACTTGGCCGAGCAGCTCATGAAAGACATCGAATCAGCGATGAAGGACTCGGGCGCCCAACGAGCCGTCATGATTTGGTGTGCATCCACGGAGACCTTTCTGGCACCGAGTTCGATCCACGAGGACATTGGATCGTTCGAGAGAGCGCTCAAGGAAAACTCACCAGACATCGCGCCCAGCATGGTTTACGCTTACGCGGCGATCAAGAGCGGAATTCCTTTTGCCAACGGAGCGCCGAATCTGACCGTGGATATCCCGGCACTGACGGATTTGGCTCACGAGAAAGGGGTGCCTATCGCGGGTAAGGACTTCAAGACCGGTCAAACACTGATGAAAACCATCATCGCGCCTGGTCTCAAAGCGAGAATGATCGGCCTTTCGGGCTGGTTCTCGTCCAACATCCTCGGCAACCGGGATGGTGAGGTCCTCGACGATCCGGGCTCGTTCAAAACGAAGGAAGAAAGCAAGCTGTCGGTGCTCGAGTATATCCTGCAGCCCCAGGTCTATCCCGATCTCTATAAGGATTTCTACCACAAGGTGCGTATCAACTATTACCCTCCTCGAGGGGACAACAAGGAGGGCTGGGATAATATCGACATCTTCGGATGGCTCGGGTATCCCATGCAGATCAAAGTCGATTTCCTCTGCCGTGACTCGATCTTGGCGGCACCGCTGGTGCTCGACCTCGCATTGTTTTTCGTTCTAGCGCAGAGAGCCAATTTCAAGGGCATCCAGGAGTGGTTGTCGTTTTACTTCAAGAGCCCCCTGTCGCCGGAAGGCGTTTATCCGGAGCATGACTTGTTCATCCAGCAAACTAAGCTCAAGAACACGCTTCGGTATCTGATGGGCGAAGAGCAAATAACGCACTTGGGTGACTATGCCTTGGAGTTCGACCCGAGCTAATCGTCCCGGTGAGATCGAGCAAACGACCTGCCTGTTCGTGGCGTACCCAGGAATAATTCTCGAGTAGATAGGTAACTATAGGGAGCCCCGTTTCTGCGAGCTACACTGGCGGGGGAAACAGGAGCGAGCTTGCCGTTTGCGTTTCTGCCTATGTGTTGCTAAAAAAAGGTTTTACACGATGGTGACACTCCACTTGACCAGAACCGAACGAGAACGCGGCATCACCGTTGGGCTAGTCCTTCTCGCCCAGCTAGCCGTTTTTTTGGTCTCGAACGCGGTCTACGGTCAAAGCGATCCTGTCCAGGTCACGGTTTTTGGCCCTCGGGGCAAGCATTCGATTCCCATCAGTCTGTTCGCTGATGTCCCGATGGTCCCGCTCGATGAGATCGCTCCTCTGATCGGTGGCGACATTAGAAAAGAGGCCGAATCGGCGGTCTTGCAGGTGGGAGAGCGATCGGTCGCTGTCTATTCAGGACGATCTCTTGCTCTCTTGGAAGGTAATCACAAGCTTCTGTCTGTTCCGGTGACCGTTCGAGGCGGGCGGTGGTTCGTTCCGTTGGATTTTCTCAGTACCGTCCTGCCGATTCTGACGGAAGGCAAGACGTCCTATCGAGAACGCGAGCGTATTCTCGTTCTCGGTGAGGGTTTCCCCCATCTCCAAATCCGGACGATGGCCTACCCGAATTACACGCGCATCGTGATCCAGCCATCGATGCCCATTCCTCTACAAGTCAACCAGAGCGGATCGCAAGTGCAGGTCCTTATCCAATCTCCCTCTGTCGAAACGGATTTCCGGAACCAAGATGTTCATGACGGAGTAGTGGAACGCATTGATCTTGCGCGTATGGGCGAATCCTACCTGCTAACGATTGAGCTGGGCGAAAGGTTTGGTACGCTCAATCCCTTCGAGC
>JAUVQL010000047.1 GCA_030598165.1 Acidobacteriota bacterium
GACTCCACGCATCTAAATGCCTCCAAAAACCGGATTGCGACCCCTTCTCACTGCTGGTAGCTTCTCAGCCGCTTCAAGAGCAATCTAGCACTCGCCTCGACCTGGGTTCGCGGGTACTGCTCGACGACATATTCGAGCTGCATAATAGCATCGTCTCGACGCCCCAATCCTTCGAAAGCCTGGGCTTTTTTGAAGCTGGCTTCGGGTAATTTGTTGCTGTCCGGGTACTTTCTCAAAACCGCCTCGAATGCTTGAAGCGCATCCTTGAATTGCCGTCGAGCGAGGTAGCATTCACCAATCCAGTATTGAGCATTGTCCGCCAGTTCGCTTGTCGGGTAGCTACGGATGACTTCCTCGAATCCCGATATCGCGAGAGGATACCGCGCTTGATTGTAGTCGGCATAGGCTTGGTTATAGAGGTCCGAAGGACTAGGAGCAGCTGCTGCAATGCTGGGGCTTTCACGGGTTGAGTCTCCACCCACCGCTGTCGTGCCTTCTCCGCCTTCGGTAGGCTCCGCGCCGTCGGGCAGGAGCATGAGAGGTTGTTGTCTCTGTTTGAGCGAGATCACCTCGTGTCGGAGGTTTCCAATGCGTGAGTTGGTTTCGTCCAATCGCGAGGACAGAACAGAGATATTCTCCTTGACATCCTCGAGCGTCGTTTGCGTGTTGACTAGAATCTGCTGTACGGAATCCTCGTCGGAACGTGATGCGAGTAATTTCACCATGCGTTCAATCTCGTTCTGAGCTCTTTGCAGCTGCGACACTTGCGCTTGAAGCTGCCTCAGTTCGGCAAGAATCAACTCAGTGTCTTTATTGGCCGCTTCCGTCGGTATCGGAGCCAATGTGCGCGCGATGACTGCGACGGCCAAAATCCAAAAGGGGTATTGCAAGGCTCGCACTTTCTCATCTCCTTCATTTTGAAGTTATGACGAAATGGCCGCGCCGGTTACGGTTCCAAGATTCCTCTGTGTGAGTCGGGTCTAGAGGAAACTCCTTACCATAACTAATCGTTTTTAGGCGGTCTGCCGTCACTCCCAAGCTCTGAAGATAGCTATAGGCCGCCATGGCGCGCCGTTCTCCCAATGCCAAGTTATACTCTACCGTGCCTCTCTCATCACAGTGACCCTCGACCAGAACCACAATGCTGGGATACCTGCGCAACCATTGTGCGTGGGACTCGAGCGTACTCCGAGCCTGAGAAGTCAACGCGGCGCTATCGTATTCGAACTGGATGTCGGTCAATGGAGACTGGGCATTGAGGTCTTCTAGCGTCTGAGACAAGATGCCTGGTTCTTCGTCGAACCGAGAAAGTCGATCCTCATCCGGGGGTTCAACGGGTGGAGCCGGCGGAGGTGTCGGCGGAGGAACGGGATCCTCGGCGGGGATCGGGGTCGTTGGCATCTCGGTCGAAGCAGGCTGACGAGGCTTCTTGCCTCCACAAGCGAGGGTCAAGCCAAGCATGACCATCAGGATCAGAAAAAAGCTCAAATAAGGTGGTCTATTGAGACTCACTGAGATCCCTCCTATTGAAAGGACATCTTTTGGCGGGAACAACAGGCCTCCCACCAATTGAATTCCATGAAAGGCTTTTTTTTCGACGTTTTCGGCGCAAATCGGCACTTGTCATATTCGCTCGGCTCGCTAGGGCTGCCCACCCGGGAAAGGCCCCCACTTGGGAGTCGTGTTGTTTCCTTCACGTGTCAATCGGCGCACATTCGTTCCGTCACGGTTCATCGAAAAAACCTGCGTACTTCCCGTTCGGTCAGAAGAGAACACGATATGGAGGCCGTTGGGAGACCAGTTCGGGCTTTCGTTGCTGCCGCGACCGGTGGTGAGCTGCCTGACCTGTTGCGTTTGAAAGTTGTACACGACGATGTCAAAGGGACCTCTCTCGATGCGAGAGGACCATGCAATCTCACTGAACTCACGTGAGGGCGACCACGCCGCGGCGTCATTGTAGGAACCGTCAAAAGAGATTCGTCTGACGTTCAAACCATCGGCATCCATGACGTAGATTTGAGGCGAACCGGTGCGATCCGACGTAAAGGCAATCTCACGGCCGTTTGGCGACCAACAGGCAGATGTGTCGATGGAGCGATGATTCGTCAGTCGCTGGAGGCCGGTGCCATCGGCATTGATGAGATAGATCTCGGAGTTGCCGGCCCGTGTCGACGTAAAGGCTAATCGCGTGCCGTCAGGAGACCATGCCGGAGTGAACGACATGCCGGGTCCAGCCACCAAGTGGTCGCCACGGCCTTCGTAAATGAATGCTCGATATAAGTCGGGACGCCCGCTGCGGTACGAAATATAGGCGATCGCTTTTCCGTCCGGAGACCATGTGGGAGTGAGGTTCAACGAGCGATTTGCAGTGAGGGGTCTTTGACCAAATCCATCATAATCCATGAGGTAGAGCTCTTTGCTTTGCTCTCCCCGTCGGTCGCTTGTATAAGCAATCTTGGTGCGAGCCACGCCTCGGTAATTACCTGCTTGGAGCAAGATGTCATCGGCGATGCGATGGGCCATCGCCCGCGCCGCCTCCGGCTTACCTTCGTACCTATTACCAAACACCATCTGCTGGGCTTTTGTCGCGTAGATTCGAACTTCCGAAACCAGCTTGTCCATTTGGATCTCTGCAGTTCCCAAAACGAGGATGTCCGCGCCGATGGACTCCCACTGGTAATAGTCAACCTTGGTGGGTGTGATTGGACCCGTAATGAGCCGATAGCGGTCTTTCGAGACAAGACGATACACCGAAGCGAACTCCAGATCGGACCAGGCTACATTCGCCAGAGCCTCTGCAGCATTGGCCGACGTGGCTCCTCGGACCTCGAACTCGGGTATTGCCAGGTAGACCGGTCGACCCGGACTTTTGAGTCTGAAATACCAGTCGGTACCGGTGGGCTGCTGAGGCGAGGACGATGGAGGTGGCTGCAATCCCAAGAGAAACGGTGACAGGGCCACAGCGAGGAACGAAAAGGTACGCATTCGATTTCGCATAATCAATTCTGATCGGAATAGTTGAATTGAAGGTGAACGCCAACCTGATCCCGAGGGTAAGAGTTGGGTAATGGTGGCAGGGGATCGGAAAGGAGAATGGCTCGTTCAGCGGCGCGATCCAGCATTGCCAAGCCGCTCGATTGCTCCACTTTAACTTCTCCTACGCTACCATCCTTGAAAATCGTGAAACGAATGACGGCCGTCGCTTTTCCGCGAACGGGAATCCTCTGCCAATGCTGACTGATGCGAGTCAACATTTGCTGCGCATAGTAGGAATACTCGAAGTCTTGGTCGAATACGGAGCCGCCGCCACCGGTCCCACCAAGGCCGAGTCCCGGCACACCAATGCCTTTGAGCTGTGCTGAATCGGCGCTGGCGGAGTCTCTCCCGATCAATCCCGAGGAGGGTTTTGGTTCATTCTTTTTCCGGCGACTCTTGGGAGCGTCGGGCATCGGGAGCTGGTCACGATCTTCTTTTGTCGGCCGTACGACGCGGGGCTCGCTCTTTTTGGGCTCCGGCTCCTCAGGTTCTTCGGGCTCGGTCTTTTTTGCGGGAGAAGGAGGAGCCCCTCCACCTCCAAACCCCTGGCCAGGTCCGGGCGGCGCCGGCACAATCCACGCTATTCCCGGAGGCGTCACGGGTGCGGGAGACCCCGTGAAGCGAGCGCCTAAAAACATTGAAGTGAAGAGTGCCACATGGGCCACGACAGACCACAGGAGCATGTTCTTGAAAGGATCTTGCTCAGGCGCCAGTGCTACACTCACCGAGAACGTTTCTCCTCAGGGTAGACGTATTCCAAACCCACGACATCTACTCCTGCCTGTTTGATGAGCTCGATCACAGCCATGATTTCTTTGTATCTGAGCTCTTCGTCGGCCTTCAAATAGGCGACTCGGAGCCCACGTACCTCGACCATTTCCTTGATCCGGTCTTGGAGAAGAGCTCGGTTGACAGCGCGGTCGTCCAGGTAGGTACGCCCTTGCGCATCGACGGCAACTCTAATCCTCTCGCTCACCTGATCCTGCCTAATTCCCACGGCCGGCAAGTTGACATCGATGGAACGCACCAACATCGGCGCCGTGATCATAAAAATGATGAGAAGCACTAGTACGACGTCAACGAAAGGCGTGACGTTGATCTCCGAAAGAGTCTGAGGAGATTCCCTTCGGCCACGCGCCGCCATCAATGATTGTAGAGCGTTCCCAGCGGATCCTGAGCCCCCACTTGGAGCACTCCCACCGCCGCCTGCCATCATTTCAGGCCCCTAACCCTATCGCAACCGAGCAGGGTCTAGATTGTATCGTCCTCTTACCCAGCACTTGGTCCAGTATAGATTTATTCCTGGCGATCTATAGATTTATTCCTGGCTATCGTTGAAACCGGAACTCAGGTGAAATTTCTTTCGATGATGGTGAGGTATTCCAGCGCGAAATCATCCATCTGTGTCGAAAGACGCCTCACATAATTCAAATAGTAATTATAAAAAATGACAGCAGGAATAGCGGCGGCAAGACCGGCAGCGGTCGCAACCAACGCCTCGCTGACTCCAGGAGCCACCACACTGATGTTTGCAGATTGCACGACACCGATGCGACGAAATGCATTCATGATCCCCCAAACGGTTCCGAATAATCCAATGAAGGGAGTTGCGCTACCCGTGGTTGCAAGAAAACCGAGCCGAGACTCCAATTTCATCACTTCAGCGTTTTGTGCTCGGACGAGGGCACGCGCTACGCTTTCGAGGTTCGTGATGCGCGCTTGCTCCTTATCGTGCCCATCACTCGTTTGTGGATTACCTTTCTCGCGGGCGCGGAGCTGATAGTCGAGCTCGTTGTAGCCCGAGAGAAAAACTCCCACGAGTGGGCTTACATGTAATTGCTTACAGACCGATCGAACTTCGGAGAACTTTTTACTCCGGCGGAATATCTCCAAAAAGGAGCGTGAATGCGCCTGAGCTTTGCGAAACACCATCCATTTGCTGAAGATGATGGCCCATGAAACAAGAGAGAAAACGAGCAAGATCAACAGGACCGTTATCGAAACCGGTCCTGCATCGGCAATGAGCTGCAACGGATCGAGTAAGGAAGGGCTCTCGAGCGGAGTTGCAGTGACGTCCTGTAGAGGCTCCAATATGTACCAACCACTAGATAATGATGTTCGGAGGTCACACTACCACAAGGACTTGGGGCCTGTCAACGAATCGGAGATAGATTTAGATTTTTAATCCGCCCTGATATGGAGATATGCTCCAAAGAGCGAGAGCAATCGTGCTAATGTGCGACTTCTTTGTCGTCTTCCTTTCATTGGAACGCCCGAAGTCCCAAAATCTTCCCGGGGTGAGCGAACGGTATGGTAAATTCCAAAGCTTGAGGATGAGCAGGGGCCAATAAGATGCTACGCTGGATTCGAGTTCGGAATATAGCCGTCATCGAAGAGCTCGAAGTGGATTTCGAGCCCGGACTCAATCTCCTCACAGGTGAGACCGGGGCGGGGAAGTCCATTCTTGTTGATGCTCTCGGCCTAGTATTGGGATCGAGAGCCACGGTCGATCTGGTTCGGAGCGGTGCCGCAGGGGCCCAAGTTGAAGCCGGATTTGAGCTCGCTACCTACCCCGAGAACCTTCGTCAGCGGCTCGAAGACGCGGGCATCGATGCCGACGACGGGGAAATCGTCATCCGAAGGGAGATCTCACCCTCGGGTCGGGGAAAGGTCGTCGTGAACGCATCGGCCGGCGCATTGGCCTTGCTACGAGATATTGCGCCTTACCTGGCGGATATCCACGGCCAGGGAGACAACCTCGGTTTGCTCAGGCCCGGCGCCGATATGGAGCTTTTAGACCGCTTGGCTAATAACAAAGCTTTTCGAGACAAAGTGAGAGGCTCATTCTCTCGACTGAAAACTCTCGAGAATAGGCTCGTGAGCCTCGAACGTGAAGCCCGCGACAAACAGGCTCGCCAGGAGCTACTCGAGTTTCAAGTGTCAGAGATAGACAAGGCTTTCATCGAGCCCGGGGAGGATGCAAAACTCGAAGAGGAACGAAAGCTCCTCGTTCATGAGGAGCGACTCAGGACCGCAGCCGAGGCGGCCTATTCCACCCTGTACGAAGAAGAGTCGTCGGTTCTTGACCGTTTAGCGCAAGTTTGGAAACGCGTTCACGAGCTCGCTGACATTGATTCCCGCTTGAGGCCCTATGCCGCAAACGAGTCCACAGTACGTTCGCAACTCGAAGATCTGGCCTTGTTTCTCCGAGACTACCGCGAACAAATTCGCTTCCGACCGGGCAGGCTAGACGATGTCGAGGAGCGGCTCGCGTCTCTCGAGAGGCTCAAAAAGAAATATGGAGGACGTCTCGAAGCCGTGGCGCTCCACCGTGATAAATGCGCAACAGAACTAGATCGGCTGGAAACCCAAGACGAGCAAAAAAATCAGCTTCAACAGGATATCGAACGGGAAGCAATCCAATATCTCGATTCGGCAAGAGCCTTGTCAGAACATCGCAAAAAAGCCGCGGAAGTACTTCAAGCACAAGTAGAAAAAGAGCTTCAAAGTTTGGCCATGGAGAAAGCTCGTTTCTCGATCAAAGTGGTTAGCATCGTAGGCGTTCAAGACGACCGCAGCCAATGGCGGGAAAATGGACTCGATGACGTGGAGTTTCTGTTCTCGGCAAATCCAGGTGAAGATCTTCGTCTTATGTCTCGTATCGCCTCGGGTGGAGAATCTTCTCGATTCATGCTGGCTCTCAAATCGGTGGCTACTCACGGAGAAGCGTCGAAGACACTCGTTTTCGACGAAGTCGACACGGGAGTCGAGGGAAGGGTGGCGGATGTGGTTGGAGAAAAACTCAAGTCCCTTTCGAAAGTGCACCAAGTGATCTGCATTACCCACCTTCCGCAAATCGCCAGCTTTGCCGATGTTCATTACCGAATCGAAAAGA
>JAUVQL010000235.1 GCA_030598165.1 Acidobacteriota bacterium
ATAAGTGAGGTGACCAACAGGAAACGAACAACTGTCATGAATCCGCCCTCCCTAAGTACCCCGATTCATAATTACGGTCACGACACGAACCGAGAACGCCGATCCATCCCGTCTGGCTGCGTTGAACCAGGGCACTAAGTACCCCTGACCGGAATCACGGCCTACTGGCCTATTTCTCTGAGTCTCCTTCTGGCAAGGGGGGCGACTCGTGGACCGTCGTCAGACTCGAGGGTAGCCTCTTCAAAAGTTATTGCTTGATTGAACATTCGAGCAGCCTCGCTCATTTCCTCCAACTTCATGTAGGCGATTCCTTGGTGGTAATAGACCGTACCTTGCGAGATACCCCTTGTTCTGTCACCAAAGCTGATGTTGGGCAGGTGCTCTTTTAAAGCCGTTTCGTAGTCGCCAATCGCCATATGGCAAAGAGCCAAATTGAGCCGAGCCAATGGCTCATTCGAGGGGTCCACAACCATTCGTTGCTTCAGGTCTACAATTGCCTTGTTGTAGAGCATGCCTTGCTGTTTCAGCGGTATCACCACTGGAGTCTGCCCTACCTCGAGACGAACCTCACGCGACGCCCCCTGGTTCGCCAGCCGCAATACCAAACTCTCACCCGGTTTCTTGGCTCGGACTCTCATTAGAAGGTCCAGAGATTGGCTCACCGGCGAACCATCCGCTTCGACCACGACGTCACCCAACTCTACGCCGCCCGATGCCGCCGGCCCATCCGGGATAATCCTCAATACAGTGGGACCTTCCGCGAGGCGAGTATCGATGCTCTTGAGGCCAATCCAACTACCGAAAATTGGTGTTGACTCGGAAAGCCGAGACATGAAGGAGGCTGTGGCCTCTCGGTCCAGGTAATTGAGGGAGTAGATATCCGGAGCGGTCGAGCCCACAGCGAGGAAGTTGAGAATTACGTCCTTGATGAGGCGCTGTTCTGGAACGTATCCAACCAACAAGGCCTCGACTTCCAGAGCTTCACCGACTTTCTCGGAAAGGTCGCGTACGTCTTCGGGAGAAAGACCTCCCCTCACGACGAATTCTTCCGAGACGAAGGCGGATATCCCGGCACCGCCGGTCAAATTACGAAGCAGGTCCGGGCTGGGAAAGACGAGGTTCATCACCTCGAGTTTCTGAAGCTCCTCCGTCAACTGCTCCCGAATTTCATCGACATCCCGGTTTGGCACTTTCTCCGCGGCCACCAGTCCTAGGAAGGCCATCGTAGGTCGCATGGGGCACTCGAGTGACAAGACTTCGTTCTTTTCGACCGTCAAGTCCTCGACGTATTTGCCGGTGGTAGAGTGTTTGACCTCCAGGTGATGTGAACCAGAGCATACCCGGCTGAGATCGAGCGGTGTGTTCCCCTTGTACTCCCCATCCAAGAAGACCCGTGCTCCTGGAGGATGACTGATGATCTGGAGTTGCGCCACCGAGTCTTCGAGCTTGTATATGAGCGCTGTATAGTCCTTGGGCTCTTCAGCATTGAAGGTGTAGCGAATGGGTTCGTAGCAGTCCTTTTTGAGCTCGATGATATGTTGCCCCAAGGGCAAGGCATTGAGATAGAGAGGTGCCGAAAGCTGATCGGCATCGAACTGAGGTTGTATGAAACTCCTGAGATCCGGTGGCAAAGAGCCTCCAGTTTTCTCGAAAAACTCCCCATCGATCCATACTTCCACGTTACCTGGTTGGGTGATGACGGGTAGCTTAGCGGAGTTTCGGAATAGAGTGACTTCCAGGGTAACGACCTCGCCGGGAAGAATATCGACATCTTCATAGACGACGGGCTCGTAGCCCTCTAGAGAGATCTCCACCTTATGGGATCCAGTATGAACGTCGACCGGAAAAAAATTGGTAATGCCGACGAAATCGGGCCCCACCATGACGCGAGCGCCCGCTGGCTCAGATGTGACGGCAATCTTTCCCACCAAGGACTGCTTGAGACCCTCGAAAAAGTCGATGATTTTGGGGGACAGGGCTTCGGCGTCCAAGGCGTAGCGCGGATTCGTAAAAATGAGCTGACGAAAATCGTCCGATGCTCCCTGCATTTGTCCAGCGTTGAAGTACGCCCTAGCCCGGTGTTCCAGGACCTTTTGCTCGAGCTCGACCAACCCTGAAGAGATATCACCTTGAGAACGTCGGTAATCCTCGACGCTGTCCTTGATAGTGGAAAAAAACTCGATGGATTGGCTCTGCCGCGCAGGATCAACAAAGATTTGCTGCGCTTCCAAGAATTGTTGTGAGAGCTGTAGCAGTAACTGCTGTTCCTCGAGTGAGACTTCTTCTTGAGGCGAGAATCCCAGAAGAGCCAATCCTGCAAAGCAGCCGATTAGAGTTTTAATGAAAGCGGAGAAGTGCTTTCGCGCCATCGTCGTAAACATATAAGTCTCCAGAAGCATCAACGTCCAAGGCGACAGGTTTTTTGAGAACACCGCCACCTAGACTCTGTGAGCTGAGTAGCGTGACGAACTCATAAGAAGGATCGAAGATGACTATTTGAGAGAGCTCCTCATCCAGCAAGTAGAAGTATCCCGCGGGATCCACTGCGGAATCAGTAGGCTTCTTGAGATCCCACTTTTCACCACGACGTGGGATCCGCGCTATTCTGCGGCCCGCCGGTGAATAGACAGCTACGGTGCGGTCCTTCTTCTCCAAGAAGATGATATTGCCGTTCTTGTCCAACTCGAGGCGCAAGACCTCACGCGGAGTGGAATCGGGAAAGGAGCCTTTCAATTCACCCTCGGCTCCAAATCGAAGCACTTTTTTCTGCTTGTTGTCGTAGACGAAGGTATCCCCCAAACGATCTCGAACAGCCGCTCTTATGTTCTCGAGCTGCTTGGGTCCTTTTTGCTCCTGTATAGAGAGCATGACGGGCCTATCGCCAATCAGAATGCCTTTCTCGTTGGCGATCACGAGCGTGCCTCTGGGATCTACGACCAGTCCTTTCGGGTCGGCGGCAGACTTCGTACCCGCTAATCGGCCGTCCCAACCGAACGTGAGCACTCTCTTGCGTCCTCTCTCGAGTACATGGACTCCCTGGGCGGAGATCTTGACCGCTTCGATGTTTTTGAATTTGTCCTTCATGCTCGGGCTAAAAGTCGGATCGGAACGGTAAGAAACCGGACGCCCGAGCTCGGGATAACCGTAAAGGCGAAAGAGATGGGTCAGCCAGTCGAGAGCCTC
>JAUVQL010000022.1 GCA_030598165.1 Acidobacteriota bacterium
AGCGGGTTTCACCGAGGCCCCTTGTTGGATCATAGCATGTTTACCAACTCCGGGTAGACCGGGCCAAGGAGCAGGAGGCCCCGAACACCTTTGTAAGGAATGGGTAGCATCTATTTTGTGTAATAAGCCGTGTTTTTGTCCCGGAAGTCCGCCCATTTATCAGGCAACTCTTCATCCGGGAAGATCGCCGTCACGGGACAGACGGGCTCGCAGGCGCCGCAATCGATGCAGGTCTCGGGGTCGATGAAGAGCTGATCTGCCTCTTCGAAATCACCTTCCTCTTTGGTCGGGTGAATACAATCGACCGGGCAAACCTCTATACACGCAGTATCCTTGGTCCCTATGCAAGGCTCAGCAATCCAGTACGACATGAGTTTTTCTCCTCCTTGTTGTAGTAAGCCGGCTACGGCTCACACCTTGCGCCGGTCTATCAACTTGCTGCCGCTACATGATATCCAGCAGTTTCTGTGAGTACTCCGTAAGACGGTCCAAATATCCCCATAGAATCAGACCAATAATGTTGGGGATAAGTAAGACAAAAAGCAAGCCCGAATATATAGGGTGTAGCTCGAGGAAGCGAGGTTCGGGCGCTTCATCACCCTCGATGAACATCACTCTGATGATCTTCATGTAATAGAAAGCCGCAATGGCACTGTTCAATACTCCAACGACTGCGAACCACCCCAGTCCGGCACGTATAACTGCGCCGAAAACATACAACTTGGCCAGGAAACCGGCAAACGGCGGTATCCCCATGAGCGAGAGCAGAAAAATACCCATAGCGATGGTTAAGAAAGGCGAACGCTTCCAGAACCCAGCGTAATCCTTGATGTCGAAACTCCCAGAGTCGTCATAGATGGCAATGATGACTAAAAACGCCCCGAAATTCATGAAAAGGTAGATCACCATGTACATCAACATGGCTTGGATACCTTCTCCGGAAAGGACCACCGCACCCATGAGAATGTAGCCGGCATGGGCGATGCTGGAATAGGCAAGAAGTCGCTTGAGATTGTTTTGAAGAAGCGCGGTAATGTTCCCAAAGGTCATGGTGGCGACAGAGATCCCAATGAGAATCGCCTGCCAGTCGATTTGCCCCACCATTTTCCAGGCCAAGGCACCCTCACCCGTCGGCGCAGCCATTCCTCCATAAAAGAACCGGATGAGTACGGCGAATCCGGCGATTTTCGGCCCCACGGAAAGAAATGCGGTGACCGGGGTTGGCGCACCCGCATAAACGTCCGGGCACCAAAAGTGGAATGGCACGGCGGCTATTTTGAATCCAATGCCGGCCAAAATCATGACGACGATTAAGAGCATTGCCGGCCCGGAACCAGCCATCGCCCCGCCCCCTTGAAGCACCCCTCGAATAGTTGCCAAGTCCAAACTTCCGGTCAGGCCGAAGAGAAGCGACATACCGTAGAGCATGACCCCGGTGGAAATGGCTCCGAAGAGGACGTATTTGAGAGACGCTTCGTTCGAGAGCCTCTCCCTCCTCAGATAGCCCACCATGATGTAAGAGGTGATCGAGACCATTTCCAAGCCCAAGTAGATCATCAACAAGTTGATAGAATTGGCCATCCACATCATGGACACCGTCGCAGCGAGCAGCAAAATATAGAGCTCCCCTCGATGCACCGACCGAAGTTCCTTCGACGGGATGGAAATCAGGGCAACAAATATAGCCGTCGCGATGAAAATCAAGCGCAGGAGTAATCCAAAACTGTCGAGTGCGACCATGCCCGAAAACAGCCTGCCTTCGGGCGCATTCATCAAATCGACCGTAAAGTACCCTGCCAGAGCCAGCCCGGCCAGCGCAAGCAACGGGATGAGCTTGTTTCGGTCCTTGTGTCCCTTGAGGATCAGGTCCCAGACCAACACGAAGCAGAGGGTCAAGACCAGAGTCAGTTCGGGCATGGAGTACTTCAGACTGGATAGTGTTCCGAGCGCCACGATACCTAGCCTTTCAAGACTCGAGCTTCGTCTAGATCGACGGTCTTCAGGATGCGATAGAAATTTAGGATGATGGCCAGAGCCACAGCCGCCTCACAGGCGGCAACCACGATCACGAACACCGCAAAGACCTGTCCGTCGAGATTCGCCGAGGAGTAACGCGAGAAAGCCACTAAATTGATATTGGCGGAGTTGAGAATCAACTCTATCGACATCAACACGTTGACCGCATTCTTACGCGTCAGCACCCCAAAGATGCCCAGCGAAAAGAGCGCCGCCGAAACGATAAGATAGTGTTCGAGCGGAATCACAGGTCCGTTCTCCTGCGGACGATCATGGCCGCCCCAATCAAGGCCGCCAACAACAAGACCGATGCTGCTTCGAAAGGCAGAATGTAGTCCGTCAAAAACAAGCGCCCGATGTGCTCGGAAGTAGGTCCTTCCATGACAATGCCCATTTCTCGCCATGGAGTTTTGTAGATAATCGCGACGAGGGACACGAAGACCATCGCTGCCACAATCGCCCCCGGCACGACCTGGAAAGTCTCAGTTTTGAGATTCATGTCATAGATGCGGTGGGTCAGCATGATACCGAACAGCAGCAGGATGAGAATTCCACCGACGTAAATCAATACTTGAGCACCGGCCAAGAAATCAGCGCCTAGCGTCAAATAGAAGACCGCTACGCCGAAAAACGTCGCCAACAAAGCAAAGGCGGAATAAACGAGATTCTTCCCCTGTACCACGAGCATCGCCGAGGTGATCACAAAGGCAGCAGTGACATAGAAGATGATTTGTACACTTAATTGTTCCATGTCGTGGTCACTCGCCCCCTACCGCCGCCGGCTCGGGCTCCTCCAGCGGTTTGGGTGGAGCGGGCTCCTCTTTGGCGAACCGGTACAGGAAATTGCCCTTGTCGCTCTCGGCAAACTCGTACTCCGGCGTCATCACGATGCAATCCGTCGGGCAAGGAAAAACGCACAACGCGCAGTAACAGCAAAGCGTCATGTCGATATCGAACTGCACCACTCCTTGCTTGATCGGCATGCCATTGGACGCGAAAATGGCCGGGTCGGTCTTCTCCCTCTTCTGGGTCGTGATGTAAAGGCAATCCACCGGGCAGGCCTTCTCACATTGTTTGCAGCCGATGCAATCTTCGATTTTGACGTGAAGCCGCATCCGTGACCGGGATTGGAGAAGTCCTTCCGGCACGATGGAGGATTGCCAACGCTCTTCCGGCTTTTCATCCGCCGTGTACTGCTGGGTGACATTCGGCATGAAGAGGTGCTTCCCTGTCACCCACATGCCCTTAGCGATGGTGACGACGGCCTCGATTAGATGAGCGAAATACTTTTTCATGATCTCCCTGTGAATATCAGTTCCCTAGCGACAAGAAGCCGACCATGATGAGAAGCACGAAGGAGATGGGAATCAAATACTTCCAGCATAGAGTCATGAGCTGATCCACTCGTAGTCGCGGAAGCGTCCATCTCAGCCACATCTGAACGAACACCAAGAAAAGTGCCTTGAAGAGGAACAGTAATGAACCCGGCAATAGTGAATGAGGTAAGGCGCCGTGCCAGCCTCCCAAGAAGAGAATGGCCGCCACGCCGCTCACCAGAAACATCGCTCCGTACTCCGCAAGGAAGAAGAAGGCGAAGCGCATGCCGCTGTATTCCGTGTGGAATCCAGCCACCAATTCGGACTCCGCCTCAGGGATGTCGAACGGAGTGCGATTCGTCTCCGCCAAGCCACAGATGAACAGCACGATGAAGGCCACCAGGTTCAGCCCGTACATGCGAAAGATGAACCAGTTGAATAATCCCCCTGCTTGAGCGGCAATGATGTCTTGGAGATTCATGCTTCCCACTTGAACGACGACGACCAAGAGTGTCAGCACAGTGGGAATCTCGTAACTCACCATTTGAGCTGCCGAGCGCATGCCCCCATAAAGCGAATATTTGTTATCCGAAGCCCAACCTGCCATGAGGAGGCCAATCGAATTCAGGGAGGTTATCGCCACGATGTAAAGTAGACCTATATTCAGATCAGAGAGAACGAGATCGGCACCCCAAGGGATAACGGCAAAGGCTGCAAAGGTTCCTGTTACCACTAGATAAGGCGCCAGTTTGAATAGCGGCCGGTCCGCCTTCGCAGGGATGATGTCCTCTTTGAAAATCAACTTGATACCATCGGCGAAGCTCTGCAGGACCCCGTGCCACCCCACTCGCATGGGACCCAGTCGATCCTGGGTATGGGCGGCGACTTTTCGCTCGAACCAGATGAAAAAGATCGGAAGGAGGGTGAGGACCGTCACGGTTGCCCCAACGCCGAGCGCCGTCGCCACCAACGTACGAAGACCGGCAGGAACCAAAACTTCGATTTGTGCCGACAAAAAACCGGCAATGAGAGGTAGTGCGCCTACGATGATCAGGAAACCAACAACGGCCAAGAGAACACCTGCCGAGATAAACGGCAGGATTCTCATCTCGATCTGTCGTGCTCGAGTGATCATCAGCGGTCGATTTCTCCAAGAACGATGTCAAGGCTGCCAATAATGGCGACGATATCAGCAATCAACGCTCCGCGAGCGATTTCGTCAAAGAGGCTCATGGCCACGAAACAGGGGGAGCGCCCTTTGACTCGGAATGGTTTGAGCCCTCCGTCACTGACTACATAGAAACCGAGCTCGCCGCGAGGTGCTTCAGTACGGTAGTAGACCTCACCCACCTTGGGCTTGATTCTCTTGGGGACCTTCTCGTGCACATCGCCTTCTGCAGGAATCTGGTCGAGCGCCTGGAGCACGATCTTCACGCTTTCCCGCATCTCACGGACACGAACATAGTAGCGGGACCAGCACGAGCCCACCGGGCCGTGCCTGCCATCACTAACTGGGACGTCGAACTCATAATTCTCGTACCCACAGTACGGATCGTCTTTGCGAACATCCCATGTGATGCCGGAACCGCGGAGGTTGGGGCCGCTCAACGCATAATCGATAGCCACGTCGGGGGTAATGACTCCGACGTTGGCGGTCCGTCGCGTAAAGATTTTGTTGAAACTCAGGAGGTCATCGAGCTCATCAACGACAGGTAGGAAGGACTGGACGTATTGCCGGCACTTCTCGACCCATCCATCGGGCAAATTATGAGACACTCCGCCCACCCAGTTGAAGTTGTAGAGCAGACGAGCCCCACAAAGCCACTCGAACAAATCGAGGATTCCTTCCCGCTCGCGGAAACAGTGGAGGAACGGTGTGAAGGCGCCGATGTCCATTCCGAAGGTTCCAATGGCGAGAAGATGACTGGCGATGCGTTGGAGCTCGGACACGATCACCCGGATGGCCTGCACGCGCTCATTAACCTCGATGGCCATGAGCTTCTCGACCGCAAGAACATAGGTCAAGCTGTTGCCCATGGAGGCCACGTAATCCATGCGATCGGTAAATGGAATGACACCTGGGTAGTCGACGTTCTCGGCATGTTTTTCGAAGTTGCGGTGGAGGTAGCCGATGTGAGGCCGGGCCCTTTTGATAACCTCGCCGTCCGTCACGAGCTCGAGCCGAAGCACGCCATGGGTCGCCGGATGCTGCGGACCCATGTTCAAAATCATTTCGTCCTCTTCGAGATCCTTGGCATCGAAGCTGTAGCTTTCGTCAGGAAGGACTTCGTATTGCTTAGGTTCGTGGCTCATCTTCTTTTACTGAACTTTTGACTGTTTGACTGCCTAGCCGCCCGGCACAGCCGGGCCTACGACTGTTTCTGCTCGTAGCTCATCTTTCCTTGTTCTTTATTCTTGAATTCTTGAATTCTTGAATTCTCGAGTTCTTTCTTCTGCCCGGCACCCGCCTACGCCGGCCTACACTAATCAAAAGGCCCCACGCCGATATCCTCCCCCTCTTGGGCACGTTCCACCAATTGCTTGACCGGTTTGATGGGAATGCCATGCCACTTTTCCGGCCATTCCCAGTCCTTGCGGAGCGGATATCCCTCCCAATCGTCGGGCAGGAAAATCCGACGCAGGTCGCTATGACCTACAAAGGTGATCCCGTACAGATCGAAGGCTTCCCTCTCGTGCCAGTTGGCGGTCTTCCAAACACCCTCGACCGTCGCCACCCTGGGCTCATCGCGAGGAAGCTCCACCTTCAATACCAACCAGTGACGGTGCTTCAATGAAAAGAGGTGGTAAACCACTTGCATCTTTTCATCGGCGGGGTAGTCCACCCCGGAGAGGCAATGGAGAGTATCGAAGGCCATCTCGGGCTCATCGCGACACCAATTCGTCACATCGACGATGACATCTGCATCGACGACAACGAAAGTATCGCCCGACTCGACCTCTCCGAGCTTGACCTTCCCAGGGTACTTTTCGTCCAGCTTCTCGTGGAATTCCGCTGTCTTCATGGTTCAAGCTGACTCCTGCCGACGGCCTTCCCTTGGATCTTCCATGAGTGATCGCTCACGGATGACATCTTGTAGCTTCATGATCCCGTAGAGGAGCGCCTCAGGGCGGGGCGGACAACCCGGCACATAGACGTCCACGGGAATAATTTGATCGACACCCTTTACGACGTGATAGCCATATTGCCAGTAAGGACCGCCATTGTTGGCACAGCTCCCCATGGAGATAACGTATTTGGGCTCCGCCATCTGCTCATACAGGCGCTTGATGCGAACACCCATCTTGTGGGTAACGGTCCCGGCCACAATCATGAGGTCCGATTGCCTTGGTGTCGCCCGGGGTATCAGTCCCAAGCGATCCCAATCGTAGCGGCTCGCACCTGCAGCCATCATTTCAATGGCGCAGCAAGCGAGACCAAAAACCATCGGAAAAAGGGAGGAGAGCCGAGCCCAGTTGACCACTTGATCCACCGTAGTCAGGGCGATGCGACTGTTTCCAATTGTTTTGATCAAGTCCATGCTGCCGTGCCCTTTCAAGAGGCTTTCTGAGAGGTAGATGAAGCCCGGTCTTCCTCTCGTACCCACTCGAGATCGCCTTTTGCCCAGAGATAGGCTAATCCCAGGCCGAGTATCGCGATGAAGATGAGTCCTTCTATGAATGCAAAGAGACCAAGCTCCTTGAAGACCACTGCCCAAGGGAACAGAAACACCGCCTCCACATCGAAAATGATGAACGCCAAAGCGAACACATAGAAGCGGATGTTGAACTGAACCCAGGCGTTGCCAACCGGATTCTCCCCGCACTCGTAAGACATGGCTTTTTCTGAGGAAGGCTTCGAAGGCCTTACCAGACCGGCAAAAATGAGAGTCAAACCCACAAAGGCAAATCCGGCGACGATAAGTAATAGGACTCCCAGAAACTCTGACATCATGCCACTCTCAGCAAACTTGAAATTGCATTATTTCCAATCAACCGTAAGCCGGCAACCCCTTTGAGATGCCATTTTTGGACGCTGAATCCCACCGTATGACGGCCCCACACAACAGGCAGACCTGAGCCGATCTACCCTCCCGGCCGCAAAGGCGGGTATTATAGCCAGTGGTCATCAACCGGGCAACATCAAGTTTTTAAACGAACTACGTGGATTCGCTACCGACGGAATTCCGTTTCTTCGGGGCCTTTCGAGAGGTCGGGCAAGGCACATACCGCGGTCGAGCTCTCGTGCTAGGATCGACTCAGGTTCATGAAACTATCCGTCATCATCCCTGCACTCGACGAAGAGGCTAATCTCCCCCGCTCACTCTCGGCCCTTCCCCCCGAAGCAGAGATCATTGTCGTGGATGGACAAAGCCGCGACAGAACCCGCGAGATTGCCCGACAGTGGGGAGCTCGAGTGGTTCAGAGCAAGCGGGGCCGAGCCGCTCAAATGAACGTTGGTCGAGAGCATGCGAGCGGCGACGTCCTCTTGTTCCTACACGTCGATTGTGTTCTTGGGCCTCGAGCAACGGAGTCCATGGAGAAAGCACTCAGTCGGTCCGGCGTAGTGGGGGGATCATTTCGGCTCCATATCGACCATCCTGGTTGGGGCTACCGCCTCGTCGCCTTTGGCTCCAACCTCAGGGCTCGCCTATTCGGTTTGCCTTATGGAGACCAGGCTATCTTCGTACGCCGCTCGGATTTCGACGCTATTGGAGGCTACCCTGAAGACCCCCTCATGGAAGATGTTGTCCTCGTGCGCCGTTTACGGCGACGAGGGAAATTGGCATCTGTCGATGACACCGTCACCACAGGAACGCGTCACTGGCAACACTTAGGTCCTCTGCTCACCACCCTACTCAATTGGGTGACGGTCGGGTTGTTTTTTCTCGGTGTGTCACCAACGCGACTTGCGCCTTGGTATCAGAGGCTCAGGACAGGTAAACAAGTATTGGAAGTCCCCCAAGTGGATTGCAGCAGCAAGCTCCCAGACGGCTAGGCCCGGCTCCGCAACCTCAGGGCCGTGAAGGCAGGCTCTTCCTGAATTCCTGAATTCCTGAATTCTTGAGTTCTTGAGTTCTTGGCTCTACACATCACTCGTCATGATGAAGAGAGGCAGACCATGAAGCGTCTTGTAAATCGGCCTCAGTCTCTCCGTATTGTAATACTTGTCAACGTCCACGGCTTTCTTCCGACCACTCACCGCATCGATGGGAACGTTGTCGTAACGGCCGTGGCGAAGGCTAATGAGGCGCCCCGATCGTTTCGAGAGCACTAGATCCAGAGCTAAGTTGCCAAAGGCCATGGGGACGACCGAGTCGATGGCATCGGGATCTCCGCATCGCACTAAATAACCCAGCCGCTGGCTCAAGACATTGATACGCTTCCCGTCGTTATACTTCGAGGAAGCTTCTTTTAGAGCCGATGAGACCTTGTCGCCGACACCACCCAGCTTCTTGTGACCGTACTGATCTTTTTCCTCGCCTTCGAAGGACATCTCCGTCTCCTGGGCCATCTTCGCACCTTCGGAGACCAACCCGACTGCATACTTACTGGGGTGACGGTTCCGATCTTCGACTAAGAGCTCGGCCAAGCGCTCGATCTCAAAATTGTGCTCAGGGATGACGCAACGGTCCGCAGCACCTGCCATCGTCGGCAGCATTGCGGTAAAGCCCGCGTAACGTCCGAAGACTTCGATGACCA
>JAUVQL010000225.1 GCA_030598165.1 Acidobacteriota bacterium
AAAGTAATCTTTTTGGTCACGTCAAAGGAGCTTTCACCGGGGCGGTGTATCCGAAGAAGGGGCTATTCGAGGTCGCCATTGGCGGAAGCATTTTTTTCGATGAAATCGGCACTATCCATTTGGAAACTCAGGCCAAGCTACTGCGGGTCATCCAGGAGAAGGAGTTCATGCGACTTGGCGGCGTAGACAACATCCGGGTGGATGTTCGCATCATTGCCGCCACGAATAGCGACCTCAAGCAAGCCGTCCTCGAAGGTACTTTCCGCGAAGATCTCTACTACCGGCTGAACGTTATCAATATTCCACTGCCTCCTCTACGCCAACGCAAAGAAGACATACCGCCCCTCGTGAACCATTTTCTCGAGAAATACGGCGAAGAGAATGGCCGATCCAGCCTCAAACTCTCGAGCGAAGCCTATCAGGCGCTTCTCGAGTATGACTGGCCGGGTAACGTTCGCGAGCTCGAGAACGTCATTGAACGAGCGGCTGTGCTAGCGGAAAGTTCTACACTCGACAAACACCTCATCCCCGACCACGTTCTCTCGGGTCAAACGTTCAAGGTTCCTCAAGTAGTCGTTCCGGAGGATGGGATCTCTTTTCGGGACGTCATTACCGACTTCGAAAAGAAGCTCATCGAGTCGAGTCTCGAGACTTCCGGAGGCGTACAAAAAAGGGCTGCCCAATTGCTCGGACTGAAGCCGACGACCCTCAACGAGATGATAAAGCGATACAACATCCAGCTCGAGGGCAAAGAATCGGCTTAGTGCTCGAACCCGCTAGTCCTGTCGGTAAAGTCCGAGGTCATTTTGGTGCTGACGAGGCGCTTCGACGAAGACGTATCAAGATTCGGTTGTCATTTTGCCGCTATAAGGCGGCTGCGAAGGATATAAACATCATGAAACATGCTGCTTGGTTGATTCTCATTCTGGCGCTTGCGACCAGTGCATACGGAAAAGACGAGCGTCTGGATAAGCTGAACCCGGAACATCGCAAATGGCTCGAAGAGGAAGTGACCTACATCATCACCGACACCGAGAGGGATGTCTTTCTGCAGCTCGAGACTCTTGCAGAGAGAGCAAGTTTTATCGAAGCGTTCTGGAGAAAAAGAGACCCCAATCCGGCGACTCCCGAGAATGAGTTCAAAATCGAGCATTATCGAAGAATAGAGCACGCGAACACCTTCTTGGGAAGGGAGACGTTTCGGCCGGGATGGCGAACCGACCGGGGACGGTACTACATCATCTTGGGTGAGCCTCGGGAGATCCAGCGCTACGATGGTTACAACGAACTGGTGTCCGTTGAGCTTTGGTTCATGGAGGGAGACACCAAGAAGGGACTACCTTCGTTTTTCTATCTGCTCTTCTATAAGCGCCACGATATTGGTGAATACGAGCTGTACCACCCCATCGTGGACGGTCCGACTGCTCTCCTCAAGGGTCAATTCGGATATGCGAATATGGCTGACCAGAGAACGGTTGAGCAGATCATGGACAAACTCACGGTTATCTCCCCCGAGCTGGCAAGAGCATCTCTGTCTTTTGATACGAGCGAACCGGCGGACATGATCGGTGGGCGAGCGTCCCTCGGCACGGATATCATGCTCGCCCGGGTCGAGGAATCGCCAAAACGTGCCATCAATTCCGACTACGCCGATGCTTGGATGAGGTATGGAAAGAAAGTATCGGCCGAGTATTCGTTCAACTTCATTCCGAGTCGCTCCTTTTTTTCGGTTCTTGCGGGCCCGCAATTGACGCCGTTCCTGAACTACGGCATCGAGATCGACCCACAGAACATGACGATGGAGACGGATGAGGATCAGAGTAAGTACTATACGACGCTCGACATCAGTCTCGAGGTGAGAAATCCCGACGGAGATCTCATTGTCGCCAACGATAAAGAGGTCTTTCTCGAGCTCTCGCCGAGTCAGGTGGAGCAGGTTGGAGCCTCACCTTTTTCCTACCAGGACGACTTTCCGCTACTTCCCGGTGACTACAAGGTGAACGTGATCTTGAGAAATCGGGTTCTGAAACAGTACACCGTGGCGGAACAGGACATCACCGTTCCCGCCTTTTCTGACTCCAAACCGGCTCTAACGGATATCGTCCTCGGCTTCCGGACCGAGATGAAAGGCGGCGACATGCAGCCGAATGAGCTGAGGACCTTTCAAGTCGGCGACCTTCAGATCCATCCCGCGTCGGATAACACGTTCGTCATAGGCGATACGGTCCACGCCTTTATGCAAGTCGTTGGAGCGACGCCCGATTACGACCTGAAGTTCGTGCTCGGACAGGGCGAGAAAACCGTCGAAGAAAAAAACACCAAAGTAGGAGATTATGAAAACGGGCCGGTCGTGGAGCGTTTCCATCTCAGCCAAATGGTGGGGGGAACCTATGAGCTTCGGGCTCAGCTCATCGATCCGTCCGGGACAACGGTCGATGAGAAAACGGCAACCGTGCGGGTATCGCCACGGTCGGAAATCCGACGACCTTGGCTTTATAGAAGCAGTTTCAACACGAGAACGCCCGGTCTTCTCGAGTTGGCGCGGGGGGATCTGTATTGGCGTCTCAAACAATACGACAAGGCCCAAGAGGAGTTCGAAAAAGCAGTGGCTGCGAACAATGAACAGCTACCCATGGCACGCTGGACGCTGGCCGAGGCTTATCTCCGCGCCGGGAACGGTCAGGTGGCACTCGAGCTTCTGGCGCCCTTGGAAGAACAATTCCCGCAGCAATACGAGGTCATTGCCGGAATTGGTTTTGCACATTATCTTCAGGGGAGTTTCGCGCAGGCGTCCGAGTACTTGGCCCGAGCTATGCAAATCCGCCCTGCTGACACGACATTGCTCAACGCACTCGGGGAAAGCTTCATCAAGATCGGCGATAGGGAAAAAGCCAAGGAGGCACTCGAACGGTCGCTCGCCATGGACCCCGAGCAACAAGTCACTAAAGACCTATTGGCGAGTGTCGGGACGCAGTAATAGGGTATAGAGGGCCAGAACTCGAGAACTCAAGAACCCAGAACTCAAGAATCCTGACCTGTCCTCCACTATTCCGGAACAGGACCTGTATCTGGTATCCGGAACCCGGCATCCAGCATCGAGTCAGTGAATATCACTCAGCCACATGTCGGCAAGCCACAGTAGGCCAGGCTTTGCCTGGCGATCTCTGGCAGTCTCTCCAAATCGTAGTAGATCTTGACTTTAGGAGGCTTGCTGTGATAATTTGCGCCCGGTTCGAGAGTTTTTGGGTCAGAGTTTTGGATCAAGGCTCGTAGAAAATTCTCGTGGGAGGCTCGAATAGAGATGAGCTCCG
>JAUVQL010000261.1 GCA_030598165.1 Acidobacteriota bacterium
CATCATATCGTGCTCATCGGGAGAAGAGCCGGATCCGGCCTTTGGGGACTATATCTACCCCAAAGCTTCATGGGCCAACATCCACTACCCGAGACGGGATTTTCCGGAGTTGACCTTTGGGTGGCCGATTTTCGACGGACCCATCGTCGATGATGAGCCGGAGTTTTATCCCCGAACATCCATTGACGCATATGTTAGACATTACGACCTCGTTCTGCAGCAGAATGGATTCATGACCGTCCATTCCGAGACGGGATTCGTTACCGATCCCAACGATGATTCGGATATTGAACTGCTCCGCGCACTACAGACGCAATTCCGATTCCTTTGAATGATACCCACCTAAAGCTACTGCTCGTTCATCCGGATCACATTGGTTGTGGAAATCTGTTGCTTTGGGTTCCGAACGGATTCGTGATAAGGAATGGGTGAAGAAGTAGAACGAGTCTAGGAGGAAGTGAATTCATGTCGAAGGATGTCTATGCCGACCATGTCAGAGCTCTTCAGGGGCGAATCGAGGCCGTTCTCGATGCCACCGGATTCGATGGCTTGGTCATCCATAGTGGAACGCCGCTCCGCTACTTTGCGGACGACTGGGACGCAACTTTTAGAGCTACACCCCATTTTGCACACTGGCTGCCGCTCGAGACCCCCGGTAACCTCCTCTTGATACGGACCGGAAAGACACCTCTTCTCGTTCACTACTCGCCGGAAGACTTCTGGTACGAACAACTTCCCCTCGGTGATCCATTTTGGGCGGATAGCTTCGAGATCAAGCAAGTCGGCAAATCCGAGCAAGTCTTCGCTGAGCTGCCAAAAAACGGAAAGCTGGCTTTCCACGGGGACTGCCTCGCCCTAGCGGAGAAAAACGGATTTTCCGCAGGCGCAATCAATCCCGAGGATCTCATTTCCCGACTCGACTGGGACCGCGCCTACAAGACACCCTATGAGGTGGCTTGCATCGAAGAAGCCACAAAGCAGGCGGCGGCAGCTCATCGCGCGGCAAAGGCAGCTTTCGAGTCAGGTGCGTCCGAACTGGAGCTTCACCGAACCTATATTGAAGCCCTCGGTTGTACGGAAGCCGATTTGCCCTATCACAGCATTGTCGCCTTGGATGAAAAAGGGGCCATTCTCCATTACGAGAAGAAGCGTGCCGAGGGCGGGGGCAAAGTGTTTCTCATCGACTGCGGCGCGCGCCACCTCGGCTATGCCAGTGACATTACACGTACCTGGACCCGTCCTGAGTGTGATGCACTGTTCCGCCAGATGGTGGAGCGGTTCAACGAATCGCAGCTTGCTCTTTGCGGCGAAGTTCATCCCGGGCTTTCGTTCCCGGATCTCCACCAGAAGGCTCATTTCAAACTAGGGGACCTCTTGAGCGATGTCGAAATCCTCCGGGTCTCAGGCGAAGAAGCCGTCGAGCGAGGCCTCACGAGGCCATTCTTCCCCCATGGATTAGGGCATTTTCTCGGGTTACAAGTCCATGATGTGGGGGGACACCAAAAGGAGCCCGCTGGTGGGACCAAACCTCCTCCTGAGCAGCATTCGCTCCTGCGGACGACACGGACGCTAGAAGAGGGCCATGTCTTCACTGTAGAGCCCGGACTCTATTTCATCGAGATGCTTCTCAGAGACTTTCGTGAGGGCAAGGACAAGGAAGCCTTCAATTGGTCACTCATTGAGCGTTTGACGCCTTGTGGCGGAATCAGAATAGAAGACAATATTGTTGTAACCGCTGATGGCCACCGGAATTTGACCCGGGAGTACCTGCCCTGACGAAGTTCCTGCCAGTCTTTTGAGGCTGGGTGTCGCGTCTGGGTTCCTTCGTGGGAGAGACCCAGAGTGTCGTGTTTTCGCCCGAAAAATTGTCCCGGCTTTTTCACAAAGCTGTGCTTGGCGTGTTATACGCAATGAAAGGACGGAGCGGGTGAAGACAAGATTCGAGGATTTACTCGAGCAGTACGAAAAGGAAATATACCGCTTTGCCTGTCGGATGACGGGCAATCAAGATGATGCGGCCGATGTCCTCCAAGAGACATTCCTTCGTGCTTTCAAGGCCTACCGCAAACTACCGTCCGGTGCCAATTACCGGGCGTGGCTCTACAAAATTGCCGGTCGTTTAGCCCTCAATCATGCGCGCTCCGTGAAGGTTCGCCGGTCGGTACCGTTCGACGAGGCCCTCCATTTTCCTGAACGAAACGGGGACTTGGAGTCACTCGTAGAGACGAAGCGGCTGGCCAAGGTCCTCGCGGGAATCTTGGACCGTCTCTCCTCCCGACAGAGAGTGGCTCTTCTGCAACGAAAGTATGAAGGGCTCTCCTATAAGGAAATTGCTGTGACGCTGGGTTGTTCGGAGGAAACCGCACGGGCTCACGTCTACCAAGCTATGGAGAAGGTCCGGCGTGGATTGGACGTTCCTGCGAAACGGGGCGGCCGGAAAAGTCGAGGGAGGCCGTAATGGATAAGTGTGACCGATTCGAAAGGATTCAAATTATGAAGCTACTGGATGAAGCTTCTTCAAGGGATCAGCAATTCGCTGAGCGGCATGCCGAAGTTTGCTCAGAGTGCCGACGTTCGGCCTCGAGAGACCGATGGCTAGATGCCGCTTTTGATGTCGATGCAAAAAAGGCAAATTATGGATTCTCCGCCGCTCATCGTGGACTCACGAGTACTCTTCG
>JAUVQL010000218.1 GCA_030598165.1 Acidobacteriota bacterium
GGAGGATGCACATCGAGGATTCCTCCGCGACGAGCGAAATCGCCCGGCGACATGACGGGGTCCTCATGGATATAGCCGGCATCCAGAAGTCTTCGCTCGAGCTCGCCCGGCTCGAAAATGGCTCCTCTACGTAGCTTCACGATCCCCTTGGCAAAAACGGACGGTGACGTCGTACGGTAGAGGAGCGCCGTTGCCGGTGCCACGACAACCACCGAATCGTCCTCGACGAGAGCGGTGAGCGCTCGGGCACGGGCCGAGACGACGTTGAAATGAGGGGAAAGACCACGGTACGGATCGATTTCGAGAGCCGGGAAGTTGAACAGTTTTTTGTCGATGCCCCACGAAAGAAGGAAGGCACTCAAGTCGGATATCGCCTCGGCCACTCTTCGCTCATCCGAGACCACGAAAAGAACCGGCCCCGCAGTTCGGGAAGTAAGGACCGCTTGGGCGAGGGAGCGCGCCGGTCCCATGAGACCCGTGAGCTGAAGGCGACCCTCGCCGGCGGCGAGTCGCTCGCTTATCCGGTCTAGTCCGGCCGCTTCCAACTCGCGCGCGAGTGCCAGGCGATCAACTTCTGGTGCCACCGAGTTTTTCCACAATCTGCTCAATCAATCCAGTGGTGGAGTAGCCTGCGGCAAAAGGAAGGGATATCACCCGGCCTCCAGCCGCTTCGACGGTGTCCCGACCCACGATTTGATCGAGGGGCCAATCTCCACCTTTGACGAGGACATCCGGAACGAGCTCTTGTATGACCCGCGCCGGAGTCTCCTCTTCGAAAGGGATGACATAATTGACCACCACGAGAGCAGAGAGAACCTCCATTCGTTCCGCTATTGAAACCAAAGGGCGCGCCTTTCCTTTGAGCTTGGCCACTATCTCGTCCGTATTGACGGCCACAATGAGCCGGTCCCCCAGCTGACGTGCTTCCGCGAGGTAACGAACGTGCCCCGGATGAAGAAGGTCGAAGCAGCCGTTGGTGAAGACCAGCTTCAAAGCGGCCTCACGAAGCTGTTCCCGCTCTTTTACCATCGTCTCCAAGTTGTGGATTTTGCTCGACCTCAAAAGAATTGCTCCGACAGACCTAGGAGGATTCAGGAGGACGGATCACGATATTGGGTGTGAACTCCCAACGGTGCGTGGGCCGGTAGATCCCGAGGTCTTTGATCCGTGAGTTCACCCGGAACGTGTAAAGAGCTCTGTGATAGTCAAAGGGGTATCCATCCCGCTGGTGGGCCGCCACATCCAGGAAGTAGGAACCCTCGATGAGCTGCAGGCGTTCCAAGACCAGCCGGACCTCACCCTCGCCTGACAACTCTTCGGGCGTGAACTCCTCGATATGCGTGTTGGTACCGTAGCAGCAAACACCGTCAGCGTTGAAAACGGCGGCTCCGAAAACAAAGTCGCGAAGTGTCCCCGTCGTTTTGACCTCGAGTCGGATGGTCAGCGGCTCTCCGATCTTGAACACATGGCGGGGTTCACCATCGTCACCGAGAAGGTCCACACCCGTTATCTCGATCTCGCGCGAGCCCCATCGTCCCTTTTCCCTCTTGAATGCCGACACAGGCTCGATCTCTTCCTTCTCGGCATCGGCCTCTGGCGTCGTCTCAGTCGGCTCGGACTCGACTTCCGCTCTGGCCTTTTCCGTAGCGGCGGCAAGCACTTTTTCGTCCCTCGTCGTGACTTGAGCCAAATAGGCATCCACGACTTTTTTGGGATCGCCTCGAAGCTGGATCTGTCCATGATCCAGCCAAAGTGCCTCGTCGGCCATTTTTTCAACCAGACCAAGACTGTGGGTCACCAGTATGATGGTTTTCTTTCTCCTGCGGAACTCACTGATTTTGTCCAGGCATTTGTGGACGAAGGCTTGGTCGCCGACCGCAAGCACCTCGTCGATGAGGAGGACGTCAGGGTTGACGTGGATCGCAACGGCAAAGCCGAGCCGCATGTACATTCCGCTCGAGTAAGTCTTGACCGGGGCATCGATGAACTCGTCGATCTCGGCAAACTCGACGATCCGGTCGAAGAGCCTGTGGATCTCTTTCTTGCTAAGCCCCAGCATGATGCCATTGATAAAAACGTTCTCGCGCCCGCTGATCTCCGGATGAAATCCGGCACCGAGCTCGATGAGAGCCGAGACTCGTCCATTGACCTCCACGATCCCGGACGTGGGCTTGGTGATCCCCGCCATGAGCTTGAGGAGGGTGCTCTTCCCCGACCCATTGCGACCGATGACGGCAAAGGTGGAGCCTTCCCGTATGTTGAAGGTAACGCCCGAAAGTGCCGTGAAGGTTTCGTCGGGCCGGAGCTCTTGGATCAAATTACCTTTGAGAAGCGCGCTCTTTAAAGTGCGGAACTGCTTGCGGTGGGAATACCGCTGGTAGATCTTGGACACATCCGAGATCCGAACGGCGGTTCCCACTTTCTAGACCTCCTCCTCAAACGTGTCGCGCATGCGATCGAAGAAGAAGTAGCCGAAGAGGAAAACGACGATCGAGAATCCGGCTATGAAGAGAATCCAAGGCCAGTGTCCCAGTCCTTCACTAAAGAAAAGGGTTTGGTGGTACCCAACCAGTATGTGGGTCATAGGGTTGAAATTGAGCCACTTTTGTAGATCTGGTAATAGGATGTAGGAATAAATGGCCGGACTCGCGAAGAACCAGAACATTAGCAAGTTTCCCATGATGTTCTGGACGTCGCGAAAGTGAACCGACAGAGCCGAGACGAAGAGACATACCCCAAGAGTGAAGACGAGCTGAATGAGGACAATCCCTGGAAAAAATGCAAGGGAGGGATAGATCTTCCCGTAGTAAATGAGAAAGGCAAAGAGGATCGGTAGACCGAGAACGAAGTGCACGAGATTGGCAAACACCACGACGAAGGGCAGGACCTCGGCCGGAAACATGATTTTCTTGATGAGATTACCACTGGTGATGAGGACCATCGTGGACTCCATGACCGAGGAGCTGAACCAGGTCCAGGGAAGAATTCCCGTGAAGAGAAACAAAGCGTAGGGTTCGGCGCCTTCCTGCCGACCACGAAAAATCACCGCGAAGACGAACCAATAGATGAGGAGCTGCAGTAGTGGGTTGATGAAGGACCACATGAAACCCAACACCGAGCCCCGGTAGCGGGCCTTGAGCTCGCGGACTACCAAGCTCTGGACGAGGACCCGGTAGCGATAGAGATTGACGAGGTTCTTCAGCACGTTCGTTCCGCTCGAAATGAAACCATGATGGTAGCCTCCAGGCCGGGGACTGTCAAACCGGCCCAGATTAAACGGCTCTAAACCAAGGACTTAGGGTGCACCGGAGAAAAACCGGCCCTTGGGGCGTTCTCGAACCGGCCCCGCGAGAAAGACTGCGCTATTATGGATGTGGGGA
>JAUVQL010000096.1 GCA_030598165.1 Acidobacteriota bacterium
CGATGAGGAATGGCAAATGACGCACGGTTTGACACCTCTTTCCATTGACATCGTTGGTCGAGAGAGCTCCGAGTTTCTGAAGAAGGTAGCCTCTTTCAATCCCGCCTATCGAGAAATCTTGTTGACCGACGAGTACGGTGCGTTAGTCGCGGCAACGAATCTGACTACAGATTACTATCAGGCCGATGAGCCGTGGTGGCAAAAAGCATACGGAGACGGTTGGGCTGGAACGATCTATGTGAGCAATGTGAGATATGACCGCAGTGCCAAGGTTCACGGAATTGATGTCGCGGTACCCGTGCGTATCGGAACAAACGACGAACAGAGCGTGGTTGGTGTTTTGAAAGCACTCATTGATGTTCGCGACCTGTTTGCGGTAATGGCTTCTGTGAGGTTCGGTGAGAGTGGCCGGGCTCTGTTAGTGAATCGTCCCGATCGAACCATAATCAACCGCGATGAACCTGACGATGTGATGAAAGACGTGCACCCTGGATTCGTTCACCTGCAGGAGGCGCTGGCCGAAGGACGCAGGCATTTTGTTTGTCAGCACGAGGATGGCAGCACTTGGTTGGCTGGTTTTGCACAACTGCCAGAGCCCAAACCCTCTCCCGAAATCGCCTGGTACGTCGTCGTGGAACAGAGAATTGAAGAGGCACAGGCGCCTATTCAGGCCGCAATGACGTACCTCTTGTGGTTCTTTGGAGCCATGGTATTGCTCGTTTTGGCATTCAGTCTGTATATGCACTTCAAGCTCGTGAAGCCTATTCGTGAGGTGGGTTTGAGGGAGGAGATGGACCGCCTTTCCGATGCCGTTTCCGGGACGGATGCTGGTTGAACACAAAGGGGGCCGGCTGTAAACTCCAACGATCTCGACCGCTTCGGCCACAACGATGAGGATGGAAGCCATGAGGTGTTTAATTACGCTCTTTATGATCCTTTCTCTTGGAGGGTGGTCCGCCGTGTCCGCTCAGTCTCTTGCAGAGCTAGCCCAGAAGGAAAAGGACAGACGACAAAAGGTCAACGCGACCAACGTCAGGTCCTTCGATGACACGAATCTCCGGAGCCGAGGAATCCTTCCAGTAAGTGGAAGCTCATCTAGTGGTCCTTCGGAAGACCAGGAGAGCGGTAGGGCAATTGAGACCGCTGATGAGGGTGAGCAAGAGCCCGAAGAGGACCCCACCAGGACTGAAGCCTATTGGCGTAATCGGCTGGCGCCGATCGATCAACGTATCGCTGACACACGTGCTCGACTCGAAGCGCCTGGCTTCACATCGGATCCCGACAACTTTCTCCGGCGGCAACGACTGGAACGCGATCTGAAAAGGGCACTTGCCGATCGACAAACGGTCTTGGAAGAGGCTCGGCGAAAACGGGTGCCCCCAGGTTGGCTGCGCTAGCGGTCGTCCTCGCCCCAGGCCTCTACGTCGTCTCCGAGATGGAGGCTTTCCAATTGGAAAGCCACGAGTCCGTATGTCGCTAGATTGCCATTGTATTTGCCGTAGAAATAACTCAGCTGTACCACAGCTCGGCCGGTTTCATCGGCTCGAACGATGAAGCCTCCAATGCCAGCCGGATAGGAGACGAGGCCTTCCGGCCCCCAGCCCGGCGTTTCCGGCTTCTTCACCTGGGCGTATTTCCCCACCCACTCGTATTCCGATACCTTTTCATTGGTGTTTCTAGGAGTTACCATCCTGGCTCGGTCTTTCCACAGTCGCCCGTCACGGTCTATGAGCAGCCTCATAATAGTCATTCATCTACGTTAGTACCAGCATTTTCAAATCGCCGTTGCTATCGACTGATGATTAGCCGGTAGATGGGAGCAGCGGTATCCTGCCCTTTTTGCTACACTAACATTTTGAGAGCTTCGAGTGACAGGTCCTTTCGGGACCCCCTGTTGGACCGGAAGAAGGGTTCCCTACCCCGATTGTGGCGGCAGTTACTACCCAGCCCGGAGCGACACTAGGGTTTTACGGTGGTCGAGTGATGTTGAACACGATGATTTGGCCGGAGGCATCCAACCGTGAACCAGAAGGTAGCTGAGTCCTTCAGGCAGCTTTATCTCTCCAAACGGACGGGTGTTCTGATGTGCGAGGGAGAAACTGCTCGAAGGGGTGTGTTCTTTCGATCCGGTTTCGTGGTTGGTGCCCGTTCTAGCCGTCCGGAGGACCGCCTCGGCGAGTTCTTGATACGAATCGGCCTCATCTCCAAACAGCAGTTCGCTGATGCTTCCCACTTTATCAAAAGCGGTTGGAAGATGGGAGAGATCCTAGCTGAGCTCAAGGTCATTGAGAAAGGGGAGATTGAGAAATACGTTAGGATGCAGATCCTGGAGATCGCCTGTTCGGTACTCATCGACCCACCCCGAAAACTCACCTTTTCGGACTTGTCTGCTGTCGACAGTGTCATTTCGACACCGCTTTCGGTTGCCGATGTCATTATGGAAGCGTCTCGGAACACTCCTCGAATTGATGCCGTACAAGAACAAGTTCTGGGAGACGAGCGCCGTATCGGCTTCTCCTCCGAACCCCTGCTTCGATTCCAAGACGTCAGTTTGGCGCCCGAGGAAGCCTTTATCCTCTCTCGGATCGACGGTACCCAGTCGGCGCAACAAATCTGTACCATGAGTCCTCTCTCCGAGGAACAAACGGCGCGAACTCTGTTCGGCTTGCAACAAGCCGGCATCATAGATCCTGAGGGTGAGGTTGGTCGTAGGGAGGAAAAGCCAAGGACTGAGAAGCCTGTGGGATCTTCCATTCGAGAGACGACGACTGAAGACGGGGACCGACAAGAAATAGAGCGAACTTTCGAAGAGTTTCAAAACAAGAACCACTGGGAAGTCTTGGGAATCGAACGTAGTGCCTCTACAGACTTGGTCAAAGATGCATTCCAGGAGAAAGCCAAATATTATCATCCTGACCGGTTCCGGCGAGTGAGCGATCCTGATCTCCAGGAGAAAATTAGCTTCATCTTCTGTCGTGTCAAAGAAGCATACGATACGTTATCGACTCAGGCGAAGGCAGAAGACTACAAGAAACTGGAGGAGAAAGAATCACAGTACGAAGAGAAACAGAAGACCTGGACATCGCCTTCGGAAGCGGCCAAAGACAAGGACAAGAGGAAAGAGAAGGAAAAACAACTCTCTCGCTCACGGCATCCTACCGAGGCGCAGGCGTTTTATAATCGTGCAAAGCGGGCCTACGACCTAGAGGACTATTGGACCGCGATCCAGTTCTGCCAGCAAGCCATCGAGATCGTTAGCGACAAGGCCGAGTATTACTACCTTCTCGGGATGGCACAATCGCGGAATCCGAAGTGGCGGCTCGACGCTGAGCGGAATCTCAAGATCGCTACCAATCTTGATCCTTGGAAAAGTCACTATTTGGTGGCCTTGGGGAAGCTTTATGAAAACGCCGGCATGGCGATGCGGGCTCAGAGAATGTTTGATCAGGCCAAAGCCGTCGACCCGAGCTTGTCTACGTCAGGAGAAGATGAAGACGGCTGATTTGATTTTGAGTCACCGGAGAGTTACTAGCGGTTGTTGGAAGGCTGGGTTTCGTACTGCTTGAGCTTTCTCCAGAGCGTGGCTGTTGTGATACCTAAACGCTCAGCAGTTTTCTTTCGGCTTCCTTTACATTCGGCGAGAACTTCCAAGATGTATTCCCTCTCTAGATCGCTCAAGGTAAGAGCTTTCTTTCTCGCAACATCGAGTACTTTGTCTTCGCTTTGCTGAGCTTCGCCTACCGGCAAGTCATCCATTCCGATAATCCCGTCCCTGTCGAGAGCTACTGCCCGTTCCACTGCACACTCTAGCTCCTGAACGTTGCCACGCCACGGCTGGCTGACAAAGGAGTTCATTACTCTCGGAGAGATCGAAGGAGGTGACGTCATGTCCATCCGTTGTGCGGCGAGCTCAACGAACCATTGAGCCAGCAAAGGTATATCTTCGGGTCGCTCTCTCAATGGAGGAATATGGAGGGCAATGACACTGAGTCTATAGTAGAGATCCTCCCGGAAGTGCTCTTCCATGACACACTTTTCTAGATTTCCTCTGGTCGCGGCAATGACCCGCACATCTAGCGCTTTGCCTTGTCCGGTCCCGAGCTTCGTTACTTCGCCATTGTGGAGTAGCTGCAGCACCGCGGCTTGAGCTGGGGAGGCTAGTTCCCCAACGTCATCCAGATACACAGTGCCTCCGTTCGCTTCTTCGATAAGACTCATTTGTTCATGTGGGTGCTGAGCTGAGTCTCCTCTAGCGTAGCCGAAGAGCTCACCTTCCTGAAGATCCTGCGGGATGGCTCCGCAGCTCACGATGACGAACGGTTCGTTCCTCCGAGGTGACAAGCTGTGAAGAGAGCGGGCAAAAAGCTCCTTGCCCGTGCCGTTTTCGCCATCAATCAGGATGGGTGAATCGAGGCGGGCTACTTGTTGAACGGCTTTAATGAGCTCACCTATGGAGTGCGACTTCCAAACTATTCTATCGAGGGGGCTTGAATTTCGCCGGCTTTCCTCTAGGCGGAGAATCGTTTGAGTCAGGCGCTTTCTCTCCAGAGTCCGTTGGACCGCCAAAAGAGGCTCCTCGCGCTCAAACGGTTTCACCAGATAATCGTACGCTCCATTATCGATAGCCTTGAAAGCGCGCGTCATCATGTCGCGTGTCGTGGTTACAATGACCTCTGTTTCGGGAGATACCGATTTGATGCGTTTCAAGAATTCGACACTGTCCAGGTGGTCGGGCTGGGCACTCGCTATTACTATATCGAACGGTTCGCGAGCTATTTCATTTAGGGTCTGTTCGCCATCAACGCTGATGCGTAGATCGTAACCGTTGCCCTGAAGGGAATTGACGATGACCTCTCGAACGCTTGCCTCGCTCTCCATGATGAGTATCAAGGCCGGTGCCGACAAGTTGCCGGACGCGCTCTTCTTTTTGCCGTGTTGAGAAAAGGTTTTTCTCTTCATTGTAGGCGTAGATCTCCTTGTAGCGAAGCGTGCAAAGAAAAACGGCCAAATTTGATAGCTGGAGCTTTTCCACACCTACTCGGTGGAAACGAAAAACCCTTTAAATTGAAGGTAACATGATGTCGGTGAGCGTGCAAAAAGGCGAGGGCATCAGAATAAGAACTCCAGAACTCGAAAATTCGAGAATCGTGTTGCGAAGTCTTCGAAAAGAAGCCGCGAATGAACGCAAATAAAGACGCCCATTAACGCAAATAAAAACAGTTACTTTTTTGGA
>JAUVQL010000220.1 GCA_030598165.1 Acidobacteriota bacterium
AGAATTGATGAGCCGGCCTCTTAGGGAAGAGTAGCCAGCTACAAGAATAGTAATCAGTGACCAGTGACCAGTGAGCAGTTTTGCTGATGATGAGTTTTCCACTGGTAACTGTTCACTGATGACTGGTCACTAACCAAGGCACTTCGCTAGACCTTTACTTCATAAAGCACCGCTAGTGGGTGCTCGAAGTCGAGTTTGTTGAACTGAGAAAAGCCCGCGTTTTTACACATCTGCCGAGGTTTTTCCTCTCCCATGCAGGTGCCCAAACCGGCTCCTCCGTGGGCCAAGGACACGGTCATGCAGTACATGGTGCTGATGGAATAGAAGAACTTGCCCAGCGGATTGAGATTGTTCTCGAGCTTACCCGAGGCATTCATCTCCATCATGAAATAGGTCCCGTTGGGACGAAGTGCCCGCTTCACATCCCGGACTAGTCCTTGGGGATCAACGCTGTCGTGGACGACGTCGATGGTCGAGATGAAATCGTAGGATTCGTCCCTCATCACGTCCGAGCGGGCATTGTGGATGTTGATGCGGTCGATGAGGCCTTCGTCTTTGGCGGCATTCAAAGCCCGAAAGGCCGAAGGTGAGTTGGGTTCGTAACCGGTAAAGCGACTCTTGGGATAGGCTTTCGCCATTTCTGTGAGCGCCCTGCCGGAACCGCAACCGATGTCGGCCACATCCGCTCCCTCGGTAAGCTTCTGATGAACCTCGGGCAACAGGTCGGGAAGCCATACCTTAGTGAGAAAATTCTTGAGCATCGGTGAAGTGAAACGCTCGATTACTCGAGGCATGTCGGGATGATGGTGAGCGAAAGCGACACCCCCGCCTTCGCGAAAGCACTGAAGGATTCGAGGTGTTACGCTCGCCATGGGGATGGCACACTCCAATGCTCCACCCATGAACATGGGATGGTCTTCGTCTGCCAAGAATGGCGCATGCTCCGCCGGCAGAGTGAAGCTTTTTTGTGCGGGGTCGTAGGCCACCCAACCCGCGGCGGCCATCGCTGAGAGCCACTCCTGAAGATAGCGCGCGTTACAGGCGGAGGCATCTGCGAGTTGCTCGCTGGTCATTGGGCTCTTATCGGCCAGTATCTTGAACAGGCCGAGTTGATCGCCGATGTAAGCAAGATTGCCGAGAATCATCGAGCCGACATCGTTGACCAAGGATTCGCCAAAAGCGTGCATCTTGGCTTCATCGATCGCTGGAGATGTTGTTGTTGACATTGAGTCCCTCCTCAAAACGAAATGAGCACGAGAACCGAGCTCCCCCTTCGGAGACCTCTCCCGTGGCTGGCCTTGGACTAATCGTTGAGTTCTCTATGGTGAGTTTCCGCTTTTTGTGGTGGGATATTTACATTATGTGGAGGTGCCAAGTCAACAGAAATCAATCAGTTCATTCATGTAGATATATGAATGTTATTCCGCGCGGTAGTCTTCGTCCGTTCAACGTTCGATGGGAAGCCCTTTCTTCCGCCACCCCCTCATATCGCCTTCGATGAGGGCTAAGTTGTGGAAGTCCAATTTCCTTAGAACTCCTATTGCGTAACGTGCACGGCCGCCCACCTCACAGTAGACGATGACGTCTCGCTCTCGGTAGCGTGCAATCTCGGTGACACGTCGCTCGAGCTGTTTGTGGGGAATGTTGACGGCTCCGGGTATGTGTCCCTGCCGGAACTCTTTCGGGGTGCGCACGTCAAGGAGGATCGGGCCGTTGTCCGAGGCGTCGAATTGAGCGACTTCTTGAGGAGTGAAGAGAGATATCTCGTTGTCAGCGGGTAGGTTTTGCCGGCACCCACATAGCGTTAGGGCGAGCAACAAGGATGTCAGCGATGTTTGGATTTGTCTCATTTTAAACCGTCAACAAGTGAGATGGAAAGCCACTACGGCTCTCGTACTTTCGTTATGCTTGCATGGGCTGGCCTCATATCCCGCAGATCCTAGATCTAATTGCAGTCGGAGGCTACTTCTTTGCTCCTCATTCGAGATCCATTTCGGGATGACTCTCGGAGAGGATTGCGCTCTCGAGCTCAGGGCCGCAAAATTGCTCTATGCGGTTCGCCAAATCCGACATGGCGTTTTCGAGCTCTAATCGACTGACTGGAGGGAGGGACTCGATGACGAACAGGGCGCGGGTCGTGGTTTCGGTGATCTTGGTCCGGTCGGCCTCTTTCCAATTCCAACGGCGGCAGATCGCACCGACTTCGTCTTTGTAGATCACTTCTCCCGGGTTGGGAGCACGAAGGTCCGCTTCCCCTAGTAGCCTTATGGGTGCCTCATCATCAGCCGCAAAAGTCAGTTGGATGTCGCCTACGATTTGAGCTAGATCTTCCCCGCCGGCAGGTACTAGGTGGCGAAGTGAAACGGTATTGTAGATGTCCACGAGCTTGCTGATGGGCCGGATGTCTTCCCCCTTCAGTATTCGCCGGACGAGGTTCTCGATGGAAGACGGATACTTCTTGGGCTTGGCCCCGAATTTTCTGTATGCCTCCCGCCAAATGGAGATTCGGGGATGCTCAGTGACTTTAATGCCCAGAAGGGAATGGCGAAGGGCGGCTTGTGCCTCCCTGAGTTGAGTAAGGATTTCAGGTGACTCGCCACGATTGTTCAACTCCCTGGCGGTAATGACACCAATGCGGGCATCGGGAAATCGGCTGAAGATGGCGGGGTCGACTTTAAGTAACATTCTTTCGTTCTCGAAACCTCCTGCTTGAAGCTCGTGAGCATCGGTCACATAATAACAAGACAGACGGAAAAACGCGGCCAGCGACGCTGGAGGGTAACGAAGAGGTCGTATAAGGGGCGGTCGTCTGCCTAACGTCGGGATGGAGCGGACGTGGCACGTTTCGTTGGGCATCAAAGTTCAATTGCAGCGATGAGGCTTCTTCAGGGACGATCATTGCGACAGGCCTTAGAGCCACGCCGCTCATCCCGACTGATACAAGTAAAAAGCGCGCAAAGGAGGAACGACCCATGAAGTTTGACCGGGTCGGAATGATGTACGGGGCTCTATGTCTCTTTCTCGGTTTTTCTGCCGTGGCGGCGGCGAAGGACCGACCACCTGTGGCTACTGGTGAATACGAGATTCTTCTTGGTGGTACGCGTATCGGGGACGAAAAATTCAGTGTCATCAAGACCAAGAAATACGAGGTGCAGTCGGAGGCAACCCGCTTTTGGCCAGAGCCGACTCGATTCGAATTGCGTTATGAGCTAGGCACATCGTTCATCCCCGAAAAACTAGAGGTGAGCGCATCACGGGGCGGACAGGTCCTTGAAATGGAGCTCAAGCGCCGGAAAAATGATTGGAGGAGTGAGGTCGAAGGAAAAGGCAAAAAGAAGAGCCGCCAGGAGCTTGGTTCAAG
>JAUVQL010000103.1 GCA_030598165.1 Acidobacteriota bacterium
ATCGACTTCAAATTCCTCCCGGGCCTCACCAAGCTCCGGATTTTGAGAAGAAACTTCGGCCTTTCCCGATTCTATGGACAAGCGGACGGCCCGAGATCGCTCATTAGCCAAGAGACACACTCTGCGTATCGCTCCAAGCACTTCCTCTCTTCCACAAGTGACGATCTTGTCGTTCCCTTTCGGTATGACCTTTTCGTAAGCCGGGAAATGATCATCAATTTTCTTGGATACGAGTAGCCTTTCTCCTAATCTGAAGAAAAGGTGATTTTCGCCTTCAGAGAACTCTACGTCTTCATCAGATTCGGAAAGCATTTTGACGAGTTCCATTAATGTTTTCTTCGGAATGATTACACTCGCTTTTTTTCCGGTGCTATTCTCTTGCTCGATGGAAATATAGGCCAAGCGATGTCCGTCGGTCGCTACCATCCTAATCAACTTGTCGTCGATCTCGAGACGCGCCCCATTCAAGAAGTAACGACTATCATCAGCAGTGATCGCAAAACTCGTTCTCTGGATGACCTCACGCACCAAGCTTCCCGGTAGAACCGATGTCGGCTCTTCCGGTGGTTCGGCCAACGTCGGAAACTCAACCTTGGCGAGACCAACCATTTTGAAGAAGGAACGTCCACAGGTTATCTCCGCCCAGAAGTTGTCGATCTCTTTGATCTCAATCTCCGGCTCCGACACGGCGCGAGATATCTCAAAGAGCTTTTTTGCCGAGAGTGTGAGTGCTCCCGGCTCTTTGACATCGGCTTGAAATCTGCACCGGAGCCCAACATCGAGATCGGTCGCAGCGAGATCTACGCCAGATTCTCCGGCCTCGATAAGTACGTTGGCCAGTACGGGAATCGTGTTCCTCCGGTCGACGATTCCCTGAATGAGCGATAGCTCCTTGAGGAGAAATTCCTTTCTGGCGGTGAACTCCATTTACTCTTCCTCTTATTTAAAGGATCGGTTAACTATATATAAAGCTACGATCAATTAATTATAACAATAATGCCCTGTTAAAAAAACAATCGCTTAGCTAAGTTATTTTTATTCAGTAATTTATAATTAACTGTCGATGTGGATATGTGTGAATAAAAGGTGCGCAGAGAATGTGCAAAAAAAGGGTTTCGACCTCCTTTAACAAAAGCTACCTTTCCGTTCCACAGGTCGGTCAACAGGTTGTTGAAACAAAATCTAAGTAAAGCCGTGGATAAACGGCAATATCGGTCTAAACAATGAGGAGGCGTGATGATACCTCATTTGAATGAATCGAGAAATCCCTGAATGAGACGGTCAAAGTCCGTATCCGAGCCCCTCATGGATTCGATTTTTCTAATGGAGTGAATAACAGTGGAGTGATGTTTGCCGGCAAAGGACTTTCCGATGTCGGGAAGACTGGCGTTGGTGAGTGATTTTGAGAGGTACATGGCGATCTGGCGCGGTAGGGTGATGGATTTGGAGTTATTGCGAGCTCGGATTTCAGTAATACTGAGGTTGTAGTGATCGGCAACGAACTTTTGGATCATGTCGAGATTAATGATCCTATCGTGACTCGGGAGAAGGTCGCGAAGGACCTCTTGGGCAAGTTCGAGGTTAATAGGCCTGCCAGTCAGTGAGGAAAATGCGACAAGTCGGATTAGGGAGCCTTCTAGCTCTCGAACGTTGGATTTGATCCTAGATGCTATGAAAATGGCGACATTGTCCGGTATATGGACCTTTTCGACGTCAGACTTCTTCCTCAAAATGGCAATTTTTGTTTCGAGGTCTGGGGCTTGGATATCAGCGGTGAGACCCCATTCGAAGCGTGAGCGAAGACGTTCTTCTAGAGTGGGAATTTGGCGGGGTGGTGAATCACTGCTGATCACGATCTGCTTTTGAGCGTCGTACAAGGCGTTGAAGGTGTGGAAGAACTCCTCTTGGGTTCGCTCTTTTCCAGCGATAAATTGGATATCGTCTACCAAAAGGACGTCGATGGAGCGATGCTTACCTCTGAAATCGAGGATCCGATCGTAGCGGATAGCATTGATGAGATCGTTCATGAATTTTTCAGCAGAGATATAGACGAGCATCAAGGATTGGTTTTTCTTCCAGATATCCTGCGCGATCGCGTGAAGCAGATGCGTCTTACCTAGTCCAACACCGCCGTATATGAAAAGAGGGTTATATGCCCTTGCCGGAGTCTCAGCGACGGCTCGGGCCGCAGCGTGAGCGAATTGATTGCTGGTGCCCACCACGAAACTGTCGAATGTGTACTTGATGTTGAGGGAAGGAGCTTCGATTTTCGTAGCGGCGGCATCGCTGCTTTGGGCGGCGCCGTCTTTGGTCCCGTCAGTGGTGTCAGAAGAAGACTCAATCTCAGGCTCGAAGACGACGCGAACGAGAGGTCGATCAAGCTCTCCAAGAGACTCGTGAATAACGCCGGAATAGTGTTTAGTCAACCAATCACGAAAGTGGGCGTTTGGCACCTGAACAGACACGGTGTCACCGCTGTCGAGAAGGAGGCGAGTTGGGCGAAACCACGTGTTAAAACTGTGACGGTTTACTTTGGACTCAATTTTGGAGAGGATCTGTTCCCAAAGGTTCATTTTCTATAAACAACTGTTAAATAGACGTTTATTTATGATGAGATTAGATTGTCCTTCCCCCAAAAGAGACCCGTGAGAGGAATCTGTTTTGCACATTTTTTTCAACACCTGTGGAAAAAGACGCATCTCGAAACCCGTTCCCTGCTGGGGAATCGCAGGCATCTGGGGGTGGATGAGGCGGGTAATCTAGCACATGGGGGACGGGTGGGCAAGTAATAAATGAAGAAGATAAGAAACGGGATGGTACCAATTGAAATTGACATCGCGCTTGAGTAAGAGTAACATCATCGGTTTGTCGATTCGCCTCATGGGGCTATAGAGATTTGAAGGGCGCGTCTCAACGACGGAGATCTAGGAAGAAGAAAAAGAGAGATGAAAAGAACGTTCCAGCCAAACCGTAGGCGGAGAAGTAAAACACACGGATTTCGTGTCCGGATGAGGACGAAAGGAGGACGGGCGGTTATTTCCCGTCGCCGTAGGAAGGGCCGGCACCGCCTCTCGGTGTGAATTCGTCCTACCGAGGACTGAAGAAATCCGATCGTCTCGAGCTCAAAGCGGAATTCGATCGGGCCTACAAGCAGGGTAGGCGTTTCTTCGGTCATTTCTTCGTCGCATACGTGCTCGCAAAACAGGACGGGCCTCTTCGCCTCGGAGTCGTTGCAAGCCGCAAGGTTGGGAATGCAGTCGAGCGTGGTAGAGCGAAGAGGCTGCTAAGAGAAGCATTTAGGAGCAACCGGCCCGCGGAAGACGTCTCTGCAGACGTGGTTCTCATCGCTCGATCGTCGATTAACGAGGCGAGTTACCAAGAAGTGGAAAAGGCCTATGCGAGGACGATATCAAGAGTCTTTGAAAAAAGTAGTGGGGACTCTAGATAAATTCCTCGTAGAAAAGCCGCTTCTTATCGTCATTTCTTTATACAAAATCGGGCTAAGCTGGCTATTTGCGGGTAGCTGTCGATTTGTCCCTTCGTGCTCGTCATATGCGGTTGAAGCCATTCACAAATACGGTGGACTACGGGGTTTTATGATGTCCATTTGGCGCATTGCGAGATGTCACCCCTTCCATCCCGGAGGATTTGATCCGGTTCCCTAGGCACTAAAGAATGGAAAAAAGAATACTCCTCGCGTTCACGATGTCCTTCATCGTTTTTGTCGTTTATATGCGAATGTTCGCACCCCAGCCTGAGGATATTCCGGTTCAGTATCCCGATTCCGCGCCGGCGACGGACACAGTGCGCCAAGAGCGGTCGGAAACGATGCCTGATGCTCCGGTTGAAACAACGGCAGTGGAGCCGGCGACCTTGAGCCGAGAGCCGCTCGCAGAAGAAGAGGTCCGACAAGCGAGCACCGAACAAACGATTGAAGTGGAAACACCCCTATATCGAGCTCGTTTCAGCAACCGGGGGGCGCGCCTCCAAAGCTTTATTCTAAGCGAGTACACGGACGGCGCGGGCTCGCCTTTCGAAATGGTGCCTCAGGAGGCGAGTCGACGGCTCGACAGGTACCCCTTTGACGTGGATCTCGATAGCGCCGAAGCCAACAGCAGACTAAGGAATGCGCTGTTCGAAGCCTCGAGACCGCGAATAACAGTCCGTGAGGGTGATTCGGAGGAATTGACGTTTACTTGGGCGGATGGCCGGGGACTCGTCGTTACGAAGACGGTGCGGTTTTACGGAGGATCCTATGTCGTGGACCTTCGAGTGTCCGCGAAGCTGGCCGGGAACGAGATCCGGAAGAAGATCCTGTACGGACCCGGTATAGGAGAAGAATCGCGAACAGGAACGTATGCCCAACCCGATAAAGGTGTTAGACGAGCTGGCGGAGAACTGCGATTTTACGATAGTGGGGACATTGAAGACGGCGAAGGTGCCTCCGTTGATGTGGCAGCAGTCGGCGTGTCGGCGCACTACTTTACGGGTCTCATGGTGCCGGAACCAGGAAGTGGATTCGGGGCGAGGTTCAGCAAGGAGAGCTTGGAGCCCGAAAATGGCGACGGGAAGAAAAGAGACTACATCACTGCAGCGCTTGAGGTTCCAGGAGTAGAGGCAGCGCTCAAGGTATTCGTGGGGCCCAAGGAGCACGATCGGCTTGCTCAATTGGCTCCAGGAATGGAGCTGGAGCACGTCATTGACTATGGAGATTGGATGCGCATTCTCGCGCTCCCTTTGCGATCGGCGCTGCTGTGGATCCACGGATTCGTGGGCAACTATGGCTGGTCGATCGTCTTCCTCACGATATTAATCAACATTGCCCTCATCCCGCTGAAGCATCATAGCTATAAATCCATGCGTAAGATGCAGAAGTTGGCCCCGCAGATTAAGAGGATTAACGAGCGATTCAAGAAGCTAAAGCCCACGGACCCGAAACAGCAAGACAAAAACCGAGAAGTAATGGCGCTCTATAAGGAGAACAACGTCTCCCCCATGTCAGGCTGCTTGCCCATGGTTCTCATGATCCCGTTCTTTTTCGCCTTTTATCGGCTTCTCATGGTGTCCATTGAGCTCCGCCACGCCCCATTCATGCTATGGATACAAGATCTCTCCACCTATGACCCCTATTTTGTATTA
>JAUVQL010000178.1 GCA_030598165.1 Acidobacteriota bacterium
AATCCGATACACAGAACAAAAATGCCGAGCTGAGCGACAAAGCTCGAAGCGAAGATCACAAGGAGCGCTTGTGAATAACCTTTGGCATTGCGGCGAATAAAGGCGAGGTTCTCGCGGATGTCGAAAGCGGCGCTCAACCGATCGATGACAACGAACCTAACGAAAGCCGCGGGGAGATAGAGCGTCAATGCAAGACCCACCAGCATGAAGAACACATAGGCAGTGAGGACGAACAAAACGAAAGTGACCTGAATCTCGGCGGGGGTGCGGGGGGCGCTCTCGAGCACTCCCATCGTGCCGCCCCACGCCAGGCCGAGAAGGAGAGCCAAGAGAAGTAGGGGGATGACATGAACGACGGCCACGAACCACGCTTTCAGACCGTTCTCGAAGAGACCGCGTAAATCGCTCCAGTCCGGCAGAGGTCTCGGCTCGTCGCGCAGCCGGCGACGGACTATGTCGACGACGTACCCGGTCACCCAGATAGATCCAATGACGAAGAAGCTGAGCACGGTAAAAAGGGTTCCCATGAGGAGCTTCGGCAGCCACTCTGGATCTTCGAAAAAGAACTTAAAAGCGTCACTGAATTCTGTGATGGATCGAGGTGTCTTGGCAGAGCTCGCCGATTCGTTCATTTGAACCTGTATAGCAGGAAATTCGTCGCGAAAGCAACGCTTTCGAGCCGCGAGAAAATACATTCTCGAAACTGAGTTTGATTCAAATCGTCCAAGATCTTAAAGTAAAGGGTTCTTTTGGGGGAAGAAACGATGAGTCCTATGAATAATCCATTCGGAAGTCGTGCGACACTGGACACGGGCAGCGGGAACGCAACCATCTTTCGACTCGACCAGCTCGAGAAAGAAGGTCTGGGAACGATTTCTCGTTTTCCTTTTAGCGTAAAAGTCTTGCTGGAGGCCGTCCTCCGCAATTGTGATGGGAAGCTCGCCACGGAAGAGGACGTGAAAGCCCTGGCTGGTTGGCAACCGAAGGACCCCGGGGATCGAGAGCTGCCGTTTCAGCCGGCGCGAGTCATTCTCCAGGACTTCACCGGTGTGCCGGCCGTTGTGGATCTAGCGGCCATGCGCTCTACCGTGGATCGATTGGGTGGCGACCCCTCCCGGATCAACCCGGCCGTGCCCGTAGATCTGGTGATAGACCACTCGGTTCAGGTGGATGTGTTCGGCACTCCTATGGCCCTCCGCAGGAACGCGGAAATCGAGTTCGAGCGAAATCGTGAGAGATATGAGTTTTTGCGGTGGGGCCAGAAGGCATTCGATAACTTCAGCGTCGTTCCGCCCGCCACCGGTATCGTGCACCAGGTCAATCTGGAGTATCTAGCAAAAGTCGTGCAAGAAAGGAAAGTCAACGGCGAGGCCGTCTTGTTGCCCGACAGCTTAGTGGGGACGGACTCTCACACCGTCATGATTAACGGCTTGGGTGTCGTCGGCTGGGGTGTGGGAGGTATCGAGGCGGAAGCGGCCATGATGGGGCAGCCCATTTATATCCTTATGCCCAAGGTGGTGGGGATGAAGCTCCATGGCGAGCTACGCGAAGGTGTGACGGCGACCGATCTCGTTCTCACCGTGACCGAGATGCTGCGGAAGAAGGGCGTGGTCGACAAGTTCGTCGAGTTCTACGGCCCCGGCATCTCCAAGATGTCGCTTCCCGATCGGGCGACGGTGGCCAACATGGCTCCCGAGTACGGAGCCACCATGGGGTTCTTCCCCGTGGATAGCGAGACGCTTAATTACCTCCGTCGAACGGGCCGCTCCAGCGAAGACGTGGAACGGGTCGAGCGGTACACGAAGGAACAAGGTCTGTTCCATACTGAAGGGACACCCGAGCCCGAGTTTACCGACTCGCTGGAGCTCGACATAAGTACCGTCGAGCCCAGCCTAGCGGGTCCCAAACGTCCCCAGGATCGGATTGCCTTGGAGGACATGAAGGGTGCGTTCCGTAAGGCACTCATTGCTCCTGCAAAGCAAAGGGGCTTCGGCTTGGAGAATCAAGACCTCCCGAGAACGGTGCAAGTGGCGTTCAACGGGACGCGGGCAACTCTTGGGCACGGTTCCGTCGTCATTGCCGCCATCACCTCTTGCACCAATACCTCCAACCCATCGGTGCTAATTGCCGCCGGCTTGGTGGCGAAGAAGGCGGCCGAGCGGGGACTCAAAGTACCTCCTTACGTCAAGACGAGCCTCGCTCCTGGTTCCAAAGTGGTGACCGAGTACTTGAGAGAAGCCGGTTTAATCGGCTCACTGGCGGACTTGGGATTTCACATCGTCGGCTATGGATGTACGACCTGCATCGGTAACAGCGGTCCTTTGCCTCAACCGGTGACGGAAGCTCTCGATGAGAATCCATTGGTGGCTGCGTCGGTGCTATCGGGTAATCGTAATTTCGAAGGACGTATACACTCCCTGGTCAAGGCCAACTACCTTGCTTCTCCGCCGCTAGTCGTGGCTTATGCTCTCGCGGGAACCGTGGATATCGATCTGACACAACAGCCCCTGGGCAAGGATGTGGACGGAAAGCCGGTTTATCTCACAGAGGTTTGGCCGACGACCGATGAGGTCGCCGAGGTGATGGACCGAGCGATCCAACCGGAGATGTTTCGCAAGGCTTATGAGGGCGTGTGGGAGAGCAATGCCGAGTGGAACGAGATCCCCGTCGAAGGGGGACAGCTCTACCAGTGGAAGGAAACGTCGACTTACATTCAGGAGCCACCGTTCTTTACGGATCTCACCACCGAAACCTCTGCCGTGAACGACATCAAAGGAGCTCGGGTGCTGGCGTTGTTGGGAGATTCGGTGACGACCGATCACATTTCTCCAGCTGGCGATATTCCCATCGATTCTCCCGCAGGTCGGTTTCTCACGGAGCGCGGGATCGAAAAGAAAGACTTCAACTCCTATGGATCGCGGCGGGGTAACGATCGCGTCATGATGCGAGGGACGTTCGCCAACATCCGTATCAAGAACCAGCTCGTGCCCGGTAGCGAGGGCGGAGTGACCATCTACATGCCGGGCGGTGAACAAATGTTCATGTACGATGCTGCCGTCAAGTACAAGGAAGCCGGTGTTCCCTTGATGGTTGTTGCCGGCAAAGAATACGGTACGGGATCGTCTCGCGACTGGGCGGCAAAGGGGACACTACTTCTTGGTGTGCGAGCTGTTCTCACGGAGAGCTTCGAAAGAATCCATCGGAGCAACTTGGTCGGGATGGGCGTCTTACCGCTTCAATTCATGGACGGCGATAGCGCCGAGTCCCTTGGAATCACCGGGCAAGAAGTGTTCGACGTCACCGGCATGTCGAAGATGACGGACGATAACCAACCCCGCCCCACACTGAGTGTCACGGCTCGCAAGCCGGACGGATCCGAAATCAGCTTCGATGTAGTGGCTCGGCTCGATTCGAAGGTAGAGGTCGAGTACTATCGCAACGGAGGGATTCTGCACACCTTCTTGAGAAGTTTGCTGAAGTAACGTTTGCCAGCTAGCTCGAAGGTGAGTTTGCCGGCGCTGACGCTAGCTTGTTTAGCCGACTTGTCTCGCCGAAGCCAACGTCTTTTGGCTGTGGGCGAAGGCGGAAAGGCTAATCGAACTCGAAGGGGTGTGGCGGCGGCTTGTCGTCTTTTTCAGCTTTTTTGACTGCTTCTTTGAACTTCTTGTCGAGGATTTCCTCGCGGTGCTCGTGCTCGAGGAATGCTTGTTGAAAGCGGTCTTCTGCCTCGCCCTTGCGTTTTTTCTCTTCGTTTACAGCATCTTCGAAGCTTTTTGCAGGTCCGCTCGGGGGCTCTTCGTGGGACAGAATGGCTCCCGTCGCCCGATCCACAATGATTTTTGTCTGGCAACAAGGACAAATGATCGTGAAATCGCTCGTATTCATTGGCTTCCCCTGGCGACATTCTAACACTGTTGGTGAGTCGTGTTCATGAGCGAAGCGTCCAGCGGCGCGTGAAAACAGGCTCTGCTCTTGGATC
>JAUVQL010000064.1 GCA_030598165.1 Acidobacteriota bacterium
CGTCAGAAACTTGCCGGACAATCGTTCCTTTCTGATGGCGGCAGGACTCCAAGAGGCTCTTGGATTCCTTGAAGACCTTCAATTCTCTTCCCAGGCTGTCGAGTATCTAGAAAGTACAGATCTGTTTCGGAAACCCTTCCTCGAGTACTTGAGTAAATTGCGATTCACGGGCGACGTAGTGGCCGTACCCGAAGGGACTGTGGCCTTCGCTAACGAGCCCATACTGGAAGTCACCGCACCTCTTACACAAGCACAAATCGCCGAGACTTATCTTCTTTCAGCACTCCAGCTTCAAAGCGTCATCGCCAGCAAGGCCGCTCGCATCGTGTTTGCCGCGAGGGAACGGAGAGTCGTTGATTTCGCTTCTCGACGTGCACATGGAATGGACGCCGCCTTGAAGGTCGCTCGTGCTGCCTCTATTGCCGGCTTTGCCGCCACGAGCAACGTACTCGCCGGTAAGGAGTTCGGAATTCCCGTTGCGGGAACCCTTGCGCACAGTTTCATCCAAGCTTTTGAGAACGAAACCGAGGCCTTTCGAGCCTATGCGCGTCTCTTTCCTGATGAGACGGTCTTACTCATTGACACCTATGACACTCTAGAGGGCGCCAAACAAGCCGTTTCCGTCGGTCAAGAATTGTCTCGCGCCGGTAAGACACTGCGCGGCGTCCGTCTGGATAGCGGAGATATGATTCACCTCTCCATCGAGGTCAGAAAGATACTCGATGAAGGCGGGTTGAAGGATACACTGATCTTCTCCACCGGGTCCCTCGATGAGTATCGCATCGAAGAAGCTCTCGAGGCAGGTGCTCCCATCGATGCCTTTGGCGTGGGAAGCCATCTCGCGGTGCCCTACGACGCGCCGGGTTTGGATATCGTTTACAAGCTCGTTGACTATAACAACCGTCCGGTTATCAAACTGTCGCAAGGTAAGCGAACGCTTCCCGGCAGGAAACAAGTATTCCGCCGTTACTCTGACTCGGGAGAAATGCAAGAGGATGTCATCGGATTGCGGGACGAGCAGATCTCCGGTATGAGCTCGTTGCTCGTTCCCGTGATGAAGAATGGAAAACGCATAGCTCAACCGCCGAGCCTGGACGACCTTCGTCTCCGGGCATCCTCTCAGCTTTCGATGCTTCCGTCGACGCTGAAGACATTTCGGGGCACGTCAGATTACACGGTACGGGAGAGCGACCGCTTACACGACTTACAGAACCGGCTTCTCAGCGAATTGGGCCGCCCAGACCGTAAGCGAAGTTGACAAAAAAGGGCACTTCAGGAACGCCTCGCCACAATAATCAGATCTCTGGAGGAGCCTTTTACAAATGGATGTCGGCCATAGTCACCATATGTTTCAACATGAGAAAAACCCGAAGAACGAAAAACATCCAGTAGGGATTCTGGGTCGAGTGCAAAAACCTCACGGCACGTGACTTCAGAGCCCCACTGACCATTTTGATTCTCCAAGCTGACCCAATGGATGAACACACGTTCGCCTGCCCGCAGGAAGGATTTGACGAAAAGATACTCTCGTTCATCCTCGCTGACATGTCGCAAAGGTGTTGGGGAGACAGGTTCTTTGGCAACCACCGAGAAGTCGACCGTTTGGGTGATAGCCACTCCCCCGGTCTTTAGAACTGCGGCAAACTGCTCAATGATCTCTCGCAGCATTTCACCATCATCTGCAGCCGAGAGAGAGTTCCCCAGACAAATCAGACCATCGAGCTTCGAATGGAGCTCCTTTGGAATCGACTCGAACCTTGCTTCGACGAACCGAACCTCCAACTTCTCTTCCTGAGCAAGTAGCCGGGCTCGATCGAGCATTTCCGGGCTCGCGTCCAGTCCTGTTACATCGAAACCCTTCTGGGCGAGGGCCACCGCGTGACGACCAGGACCACAAGCACAATCGATGACGCTTCGGGCATCAGCAGAGCGAAGCTCTTCTTCGAGGAACGGTATCTCGCGAGCCAATCGAGGCCCCCACGGGACATAGCGTTCGTAACGTGCAGCTAGTCGGTCGAAGGGATCGGAAGACTTGTTCTTGCTCGACTTATCCATTAGATTCTCCATTTGGAAACGGTGCGGGAAGCTCGGGTCGACAATCATTTCACGAGTCGACGGCGGTTCCCATCCGAACTTGAATAAAAGCGTTCTTCATATGCTCGAACAAGCTTGGAAACTCGCACGTTGGCCTGCATTCATATCGGTGTTCGTGACGTTGGCCCGTTTTTTCTCCGAAAGAGCGGGGCTTCCTGCCGGAGTGTCCTTCCTTATCGGCATCTTCTGGCTCACCTTATTCGTCGCCATTTACTTGGGCGTTCAATTGGCCGGCGAGGAACGTCCGTATGGCCTTTTGGCGCTCTCCATTGCTGTTTTTGCTTTGTTGTCCCGCATACCCGTGGTGGTGCTTTGGAGGATAACGAGGACTTTCGGTTTGGGTACTCACTATGACGTCTTCGAAACCTGGGCGCAGGCGTTGGGCGCGCAGTTGGTTATAGGGGTAGCCCTGCAGGTCATAGCCGGCGGAATCATGGGTATCATCGCCCTCCACCTCAAGAGAAGACTAACAGAAGAGCTCTCTTGAAATCTTCTCTGAGCTCATTGGAACGGCCAGAAAGAAGCAATAATCAACACCGCAAATATTGTTGACATCACTGCTTCCGCGTACCCTATGTGAGCAATCCTCTGGGGGACCTTCTTTCTCGCCATGGCCCAAAATATTTTGAGGAGTGATAGTACAAAGGGCACGATGCTAAGGGATGGTACTCTTTGAAGCCAAATCCCTACTGCCACGATGAGGAGCACGAACGAGCTGTAGAGAAACGCTTTTGAGGCCTCTTTACAAGTCCACGGAAGGACTCCCTCTTTCATTTGCCGCACTCGAAGCCTGACGAACGGAACACTTCCGCCAAAGTAGAGAAAAGACAAACCCCAGAGCAAAAAGCCGATACTGCCCCACTTGCCGGTGCCGGCACTCCAAACGACCCCCGCTGCAGAGGTCAATCCGAGGATACCCAACCATTCTCCCGGGAGACTCCTCTCTTTCCGCTGAAAGAGGACGCCGACATAGATTCCCGTCAGAACGGCACCGATCGCGCCCCAATAGAGTAGGACAGCGAGATCCCAGCCTATTACGGCCAACAATCCCAAAATTGCTGCTCCGAGAAGAAAACCGAGACTGGTCCACGGCACCCGAATTGGGATTTGGTGCTCACGCCGGCGGAAAGCGCGAGCCAGTTGTTTCAGTCCCTGCATCGCTATGAAGACCAAGAATGAAGACAGACTCACAAGCACGACAGGGAGACGGAACGTACCGGCAACGATAGCGCCTATCAACACGCAGTGGCCCAACATGAACCACGCGCCGTGTTCCTTGGGGACAGGAGCGCTTATCTTTCTTTGAGAATGATTTTCCGACATACTCATCACTTCGGGCTGATGCTCATCCCGAATGCTAGCACTCGCGTGAATTTCAGGGACAGGTAATTAATATTTGCGGCGGATATTTGGCAAATATTAATTACCTGTCCCCGAAATTCACATGGAGCTCAAAAATAGACCTTAAAGGCCCACCAAAGAGTCGGAGGAACGAATCCGTACTCACTCTGGAGCCCGCCATCCTCGTCCAGTCCCGGACCAAACCCATACATACCACCGATTTGAACGACAATGTTTTGAGTGGCGGACCACTCACCCGCCGTTTGAAGAAGCGTCGATGGGTCCCCAAAATTGGTGAGAACAGCTCCGGAAAGATTAAGGAGGGGGTGGGCCTGCCAACCTAGAGAAACACCGGTGTAGTAGCGGCCCAACGAGGTCACCTCCCCTCGCCGTACGCGATCGGACTCGGCGATGCGTTCGTAACCCTCCGGCGACTTTGCACCAAATCCATTGAAGTGGGCTTCAATGGTGAGGTTCAAGTAGGCAGTGAGTTGGCGATCGATACCACCGGATGCTCTTAAAAAGCTCTCTCGGTCGATTTCGGCGTCTTTTTCATCTCCTGACTTGGTGAAGGCTGCTTCTGCTCTCAAACCGGTTCCGGAGACATCCGACGTCAGGAATCCACCTAGAACTGTGTCCGTGTGGAAACGACCTCCCATATACCCAAGATCAGCAGCCCCTGTGTTGAACCTTCCCAAGCTTGCCAAACTAAAATCCTCTGGAAATCTCTTTCCTTGTCCCGCCGTGACGACTTCAACTTCCGAAAAATCTCCCACAGGAACCGTCAAACGGATGGCATCGATTCCCGGCTTGTACTCACGATCGATGCGTTCCGGCGCAAATGGCGCAAAGAGATCCAGCACGGGCCAAAAGTAGTTCACGCCCCACGTCATGGTTTGCCGTCCCACCACGAGACGAAACGAGGGACGATCCCATTGCAGGTTCAAGCGGTCGAGCTCGAGAACGCCTGCCACATCGTCGCCGATGGTGAACTCGTACTCCAGATTGAAATAGCGCCGTGTCGTTCCTGTCGCAATGGAGGTTCCGCCGTTTTCTGCAGGTGAGATCATCTGCAGAACACCGTGTGCCTCGAACTTCAACTCATCCGTCCAGATGCTGTCCACCTTCAAACGACCCACACCAAATTCCGAGTGGTTCCTTCCTCCAGGGATGTCTCCAAGGTAAAAAAATTGGAAAAACCGCGCATCGCCCGTGACTACAGTCTCCGCACCTTCGACCGGAGTTATCGAGAGGAGCAGTACCACAACGAGGACGAAGCTGCGTGAGCTCACGACCTTGCACTCGCCAGGCATTCCCTACCGCACCCGCGTCTCTTCGAAGTCCATTAGTTTGCTCTTTGGACGTATATCTTACTCGATAAGAAAACCCATATTAGCGGATGAACGTTTGCCAAGCAGCTTTCATTGGACATATGCTACCTTGCCAGAGTGGTCGTTTTCGAGAACCCGGTTCAAATGCACTCATTGGAGGAAAGGTCGACATAACAAAAAGATCAGCCGACGCGATTTCATGCGAACGGGAGCAGCGGCGGGACTCGCCGCGGCGACGCCGAAGTCGGTGCTCGGGAGCGCTCCCACGATGCTCGTCCCCAAAAGCGTGAAACCGGTCGTCGTTTCATCGCGCAATGGGAATGTTCATAAAAACGGTGGCAAGTTGACTTGCGTCGAGACGGCCTTCGAAAAGATCACCAAAGGAGAAGATGTACTCGATGCGCTCATTGCAGGAGTCAACATCGTCGAGTTGGATCCGGAAGATTCGAGCGTCGGTTACGGCGGACTGCCGAACGCAGACGGTGTCGTTCAACTGGATTCCTGCTGTATGCACGGACCCAAAAAGCGCGCAGGCGGCGTTGCAGCCATCGAAGGAGTCCGCACACCGTCTCTCGTTGCCAAGGCGGTCATGGAGGTGACTGATCACCACCTTCTCGTCGGTATAGGGGCTCAGAGATTTGCAAGAAACCTAGGTTTCACCGTCGAAGACGACTTGAACACGGAAAAATCCAGATCGCGCTGGCTGGAATGGAAGCGGCGTATCGATCCTAGTCACTACCTCGATCCCACCAAGCGCCAAGCGGCAGCCGATCAGGCAAGACTGCAAATGATTCGCGAGGGACTCGTGGACGAGGATGACGTTTGGGGAACCATCAACTGTGACGGTGTCAACAGCAATGGCGAGGTATGCGGGGTCACAACGACGAGCGGGTTAGCATGGAAAATTCCTGGTCGCGTTGGAGATTCCCCTATCCTCGGAGCTGGTCTCTATGTCGATGGCGATGTGGGAGCCGCCGGCTCGACGGGCCGGGGAGAAGCCAACCTGTACAATCTCTGCTCCTATTTCATCGTGGAAGAGATGCGTCGCGGCAAGCATCCAAAGGACGCGGGCTTGGAAGCGTTGAGGCGGGTTCAGGCGAATACCGTCGAGAAACGACTCCTCAATGATCGCGGTCTACCGAACTTTGGATTGAGCTTCTATGTCGTGAACGCCAAAGGTGAATACGCCGGTCTAGCTATGTATGCATCTTCGGATCGTTCGAGGTACGCCGTTTGCACGGAAAATGGAGCTCAGTTGCTTCCTCTGGAACCGCTGCTCGACGGCAGTTCCAGGGACTGAGAGAACGAAGCGATACGAGCCTTGCCGCCTCGGGCGACAATCGTCTCAAGGCTACTTTTATCAATATACAAAAAA
>JAUVQL010000248.1 GCA_030598165.1 Acidobacteriota bacterium
CGAGGAGGGAACTGATGGGTCGTCAAATGCAGCGGGACGAATAAGGCATGGAGTCCAATTTGCGGACCATATCAATCTGGCTCGTTGTCGTGGCCGTCGTTGCTGCCGGAATCGTCGGTTCGAAATGGTACTTGGAACGGAACGAAGAAACGATCGACGATTTGGACGAGACGGCCCTCGGTCAATTGACTAATACCCAGCCCGATAAGGTAAGACGTGAAGTAAATGATCTTCTACACGAGGCGCTCGATGCTCGTTCGAGCGGCGAAGAGGCGGATGAAAGCTTCGAAAAAGCGCACCGACTCGCTCGAGCCATAAGCCGATACCTCGACGATCCCTCTCTCGAGGAAGCCTGCAGCTTCTACGAATCGCTCGATCCCTCCGGGGTAAACACCAAACGTGACGCGGACCGGCTAAGCGATGAGTCCGAGGCGGCTAACCGATCAGGTGAAAGATCTGATGCTAAGAAGCTGGCGAATCAGGCGCTGAACTTGTACGAAAAGCTCGGGGATAGTTGGAGTGAGCTTCGGGTGGTCCATCGTCTGGGAAACATCCATTGGGTCTCAGGGGAGATGGACGAAGCGAGTGCGCAATACACTCGCCTGTTGGATGGAGCCAAGAGGATCGGAGACCGCAATCGTGAGGCCGCGGCTGTCAACAATCTTGCTTGGGTCGAAGAGAGGCGAGGAAATATAAGAGAGGCCGAGTCTGGATATCGATTGGCGGGAGAGCTGGGAGAAAGACATGGCCTCACTCGTATTAGGGGATTTGCTCTACTTTACCGAGGAAACCTTCTACACCGACTCGGGATACCAGAACGAGCGGCAGACGTTTTGCAGCAATCCGCAGATATTTTTCACGATTTGGGTGACGGGCAGCTGGAAGCCATGGCTGCTTCGAATCGGGGGGCGAGTCTTCAACGAATGGGTCTTCACGATGAAGCCCTTGGTGCCTATCAGCGTTCTTTGGCGTTGCGGCCGCACTCGGAGAGCGCTTCCGGCGGTATCGGTACGCTTCTGCACATTGCAGAGCTTCATTATGAACTGGGCCAAGTTGAGCGTGCTACGGAAGTGCTCGAAGAGATACTTTCCTCGACAGAGGCAGCGACCGATGCGAGCTCCAGACAGTTCCGATGGGGCGCTCTAGTGACGGCAACGGACATTTATCTGGACTCAGGTCAATTTGATGAGGCCCGTCAGAGCCTCCAGGAGGCCGAAGCTATTGCCGCGGAAGTGGGGCACACTCTGCATGGCGTGGAGCTCGCAAGGAGACGAGCTGAGCTATTCCAAGGTGAAAACAAGCCCGAGCAGGCCGTTGAAGTTCTCGAAGAGGCTGTCAATGTGATCGAGAGGCTCCGGACGAGCCCGGAAGCGGAAGAGGATAGAGTTCGATTTCTCGAAGCCCAGGATTCGGTCTTCAAGGATTTAGCCGGTATATATCTCCGTCGATTGAACCGTCCAAAAGACGCATTCGAGATCCTGGAAAAGTCCCGCTCACGAGCCTTTCTGGACTCTCTACAGGGTGGTGCATTCATCGCTTCGGATCCATCAGGAGCGCCACGAGTATTCTTGGAATCCTCCGCGGAAACCATTGCTCTCGATCAGGTGGTATCCAAGCTTCCACGAAACGGTGCGCTTCTTCACTATACCGTTGCGCCGAAATGGCTTGCCGTGATGGTTGTCGATTCGCGTGGGAATCACTCTCATGAGGTTGTCGATATTGCACAGGAGGAACTGGAAGAACTCGCAACGTCTTTCGCTCAGCGCACGGGCGGTGAGCCCGCCGTGGACAATGACGTCGCGAGGAATGGAGACCAACTGTCTCGTTTGCTTTTGAGTCCTTTAGTTGAGCTCGAACGCAAGTACGAAACTTTGGTCATCGTTCCAAATGGGGTACTGTTCTCGATTCCATGGGCCGCGTTACCTTTTCGTGATGGGTATCTGGTTGACAACCACGTCATCGCGATCGAACCGAGTGCCTCCGTCTTTGTGCACTTGGTGAGCCACGTTCCGAGACAACGCATCCCTTCAGTTCTTCTCGTTGCCAATCCGCCTGGACCCAATTTTGTGGGAGGTGTGAAACCTCGACCACTCCCCGAGGCGGAGAAAGAAGTAAAGGAGCTCGAGCAACTGCTTTCACGAACGACGACACTCGTAGGTCGAAGTGCGAGCGAGGAGGCCGTGAGATCCGAGACCGGCGGGCACGACATCCTTCATTTTGGGACCCATGCATGGATCGTCACTGAGAGTCCATTGCGATCTTCTCTGCTACTGGCCGGTAGCGACGAACAAGTAGCGGACCCGCAACTGTTACCTGTGGCGCCAACGGATGGTGTCCTAACAGGGTACGAGGTTCTTGGACTCGCGATGAAACCGCAGGCCATGGTCACGCTGGCGGCTTGTGAAAGCGTTGGCAAAGGACGTCGGCGTGGCGAAGGTGTGGCCGGTTTGGCGCGCGCTTTTTTTGAAGCCGGTGCCGGTACGGTCGTAGCTACGCTCTGGTCGGTTGACGATCGTGCAACGCGAGAGCTCATGGTCCGTTTTTATCGGGAGTTGGCGATAGAAGGGAAATCTACTGCCGCTGCTCTTGCGGCCGCGCAAACTGCACTCTCAAAAGGTGAGGCGGGAAAACGACGTCGACATCCATTCTATTGGGCGGGATTTGTCCTAATTGGAGACGGACGTTAAGGCCCTCGACCAAGAACAAGTGCCCAAATGCAACATTGAGACTCCAGAATAACGGAGGGAGTTGAACATGAAACGGAGAGCGATAGTCATATGGATATGCTGTGGTGTTTGGCTCGGTCTCTCGGCAAGCGTTCTTGCCGGCGCTCCAGACGACAAGGGTGAGAGCCAACAAAGAGCTTTGTTGGAGGTCATGCATGCCATCTCCAGCCATGATTTGTTTGCATATGTCGAGGAGCTCTCTTCTGAAAAGTATGGAGGGCGCCTGACTGGCACCG
>JAUVQL010000251.1 GCA_030598165.1 Acidobacteriota bacterium
CTACCCAGCACTTGCCCACTACTGTCCACAATCGAGCCGTCGGTACCGTCCGCCTTTGTTTCTCTTTCTACGAATCCAGCGACATCCCCGTCGGGCACGAAGCAAATTTCCATACTCTCGCTCTTCCCCGCCACAGGGAGATCTTCTTGATGGGCGAGGCTTCTAACTTCGCTTTTTGTCATGTGTCCAAGGGGAAAAACGGCGCAGGCGAGCTGTTCTTGTGTCAAGCCGAAAAGGAAATAGGACTGATCCTTCGACGGGTCTATGCCTTTGAGAAGTCGATATCGCCCCGATATCTCGTCGAGCTCACACCGCGCATAGTGGCCGGTAGCGACCGATACCGCACCGAGCTGTCGGGCACGACTCCAGAGCTCGTCGAACTTCAGATAGCTGTTACAAAGAACACAGGGCGAGGGGGTGCGACCCGACAAGTAATCGGCAAGAAAGGGATCAATAACCCGTTCACGAAACGCGCTCTCCATCCGCATAACGTAAAACGGAATCTCGAGCTTGGCGGCTACTATCCTCGCGTCGTGCAAGTCGTCGAGGGCACAGCAGCCACGGCCTGAAACGGCTTCCCGCTGGTCGTAGAGTTGCATGGACAAGCCAATGGGCGATGCTCCGCTACGCTTCAGCAGAAGGGCCGCAACGGAGCTGTCGACACCACCACTCATCGCCACCACCACCGGCCGATTCTTCAACAGGTTTCTCCCAGGATGAAACGGGTATTATTGGGTGAGCTTATTCGCGGTCGGTCACGATGAGCATCATTACATGCTCACCGATGCGAAACTCGGAATGCTTGTCCAATTCTTGACGGTCGATTCGCTGCCCATCGACGAAAGTGCCGTTCGTGCTGCCGAGGTCGGTCACGGTGACTCGTGCGCCTTGGATCTCGACCACCGCGTGTTTTCGTGAACACTCCGCATCGTCCAGCATGATATCCGTGCCAGAACGGCCGATAGTCGATCGAGATTTGGTGATGGGAAAAATCTGCCCGCTGGCTTTGCCCTGAAGAACTGCTAGCGAGTACTTCTTGTTGGTGGGCAAATCGAGAGCCTCCCCAAGCTTCTTGGACATGGTCATGGTGTCAGTCCCGATAGCTTCGTCGGAGCGCATCTTCTTGACCTTGGCAGTGGTGTCCTCGGGCGGAGCGGTTTCTGCCTGAGGCGCCGAAACATCGCGAGCGCCCGGCTCGGTATCCAGTTTCACCTCGATTCTCGCATCACATTTTTGGCATTTGGCGAACGCTTTTGTCTTGCCCTTGAGTAAGCCCTCGTCGAACCGGTATTTGGCATCACATTGGGGGCATGCTACATGAATCATTGAACCGTTACCCTTGGCTCTTCACTTTCTTGCACAGATTTGACGTTCTTTGAGATTTCAAATCTTAACACATTTGTCCGCTGAGAACAGCCACCGCCACCCTTATTAGATGGCCCTGCCGTTCGGTAAGAAGGCGGGGTAACGGGATGTGACTCGAGGACACATCCCTAAAGGTATCGGCGCCTCACGAATCTCTGCCATTCTTGGATGAGCCCAATCTCATCTCGGCCCATGACCTCTTGCAGAGCTCCGTCGATGTCTCTTCCGTTGCCAAGATGATTAAGAATATCTCGTACCCCACCGATCCCACGACTTTTGATCATGTACTCTAGAAGTGAGTTCGCGGCGGGATAGAAAAACCGTACATCACAACGCTGTCCCGTCAAACAATACGAAAAATCACCATCCTGCTCGATCTTTTGAGCCAATATCTTCCCGTACCGCTCCGAACGCGATCCTTCGCAGTACTCCGCAATCCCCTCATGTAGCCACCGTGGGCAATTATCGCCGGCCTGAGCGTATATGAAAGCGTGCGTCAGTTCGTGACGGAGTGTTCCCTCCACGTTTTTGTCGAGATTCACCAGACCCTGCACCGGCACGCGGACCTTCCCATCGAAAAATCCGGCCGACCAACGCGGTCCGCCAAGCTCCGCGTATTCTCGACGAGCGTAGAGAATGACGATGATCGGCTCATCCGGAGCGAAGCCCAGCGTCGACTTGAGGTAGCTGTAGCTCCGTTCCAAAGAACCCAGCACCATCCTTCCCGTTTCTTCCATCTCGCCGCCTTCATATTTCACGATGAAGTGCGACAATCGTTGTCGATCAAAGCTGTCGGCCACCTTGCTTTCTCTCAGAGCTTTTTCGAGAGCGGTTCGAGTCTCCGGATCGTCCCGCAGTGCCAAAGCAGACTTCCATGCCTCGATAGCCTTGTCCATCTCTTCTCGAAGATAAAATACCTTTCCGAGAACGAAGTACATATCCGCATCGGGTCCGAACGCCAACCCGTTCTGAGCCCACTTCATCGCTTCGGAAATGTCTCGGAGCTCCAGGCAGGACCGCGCGGAAACTCGTGCAATGTCCCGAGGTGCAGCTCCCCAAGAGTCCGCAGTCTCGGCAGCTTCCAATGATTCCTGGAACCGCCCTCGTGAGTACAGCTGATAAGCCAACGCCAGATAAGCTCTCCCTACAGCTTTCCGGACCTCTTCATTATTGGGATATTGACGGGATAGCTCGACAACGTGGTCCAGCAGGGCCGGCGTGATGTTTCTTGGATCGATAGGGGGCAGATCGGGTCCCGGCGCGGTATCAGAAACCCCCGAAGCTTTTTTGGGCTCTGTGTCCCTCCGAAGTGTCGGAAGTACCAGTTCCGAGGAGCTTGTTTCCCCTCCGTTGGACGGGTCAGGATCCGTTGTCAGACCGCTCCACTCCGGAGCGATGCCTTTCGAATTCTCGGATACCTGAGGTGCAAGCGATTCCGGCTCGAGACGTCCCAAGAAATTCCAACCCACAAGAGTCGCGAGTATCAACACGCATGAA
>JAUVQL010000104.1 GCA_030598165.1 Acidobacteriota bacterium
CGGTAAGTGCCTTGCGAGAGCGTAACCGACTCGGTTGAGCGTCTTGCGGTCGAGTGGAGCGACACCGGCTGCTCCGCGAATACCATCTGTACCAAAAAGGCGACTCATTACTTCTGCTCCGGCGGGATGACACGAACACGCACTTGGGCGGGGTCATATGATAGGGTCTCGATTACGGACAGCTCTTCACGGAGAAATATCGACACCGGCGTCAACTGGTGGACACCGGGCTCGAGGCCTTCGACGATAACGCGCAACTCTAGGTCATCTTCCACCAGTGGCTCCACCAGGCTACGTGGACCTTCCACCTCGACCCTCACCGATAATGGCGTGATTCTCGTCGTTACCGAGGGAGGGTAGCTGTTGACGGGTACGTCTCGAATTCTCTTCCGAGTCCGCTCCTCGCGTACGTCCAAGGTGACCTCGATCCCCTTGGCCTCTACGGGCCGAACATAGAGGTCGTCGAGCATAACCTGGACCGTTTGCCTAAAAGGTTCGCGCAATCCCTCGACGGAGATCGGTTGGGTGGTGACTTGCTCCAGGTCCTTGAGGCGAGAAGCAGGCCCCGTGACTTCGATATCTGCTGAGCCAAGCCAGATATTCGCTAGCTCGAAACCGGAGGCAGGGGCGCCAACGACTCGCGGGACGACGTGCACTCGTCGACTATCGGTGCGATCGACTTGGAAATTAACTGAGGCCGGCGTCACACGAACGACTCGCACACCAAATGGAACGACGACGTTCTCTGGCGACAGGTAAAATGTGAGCTCACCGGGTTCTGCGCCGGATAGATCCACGCTGGCTTGTATCTCCTGTGGAGTGAGCCGACGAGTTATCTCGGACGACCCTCTCAGACGAACGTCCACTTGTTGGACGGATTCTTCAATGACCTCCATTCCCTCTGGAAGGTTACGAAACTCGAGTGGAACAGGTAATGCGAGCTCGGCGCCCCGGCCGCCGGCAACAATGTACCAGAGGGAAAAACCCAAGACGAGAGAAACGAGCTTCAATCCGAAGTTGTCGAAAAAAGCGGGCCTCATACAGCTGTGCCCTCGCGTGCGTTGGATTCGAGCTCGGGCTCCTGCCGAGCTCGAAGCGGCCCTAATGCCTGCTTGAGCTTCGCGCGCAGTGTGTCGCCTTCCATATTACTGAGGATGTGACCGTTTTCGATGTAGCTAACGGTGCCCGTTTCCTCCGAGACCACGATGGCGATGGCATCTGTGTCCTCGGTAATGCCGATAGCTGCTCGGTGACGCGTCCCGAGCTCCCTTGGAAGATGTGGGCTGATGGTGAGGGGCAAGAAACAGGCTGCTGCTGCGACCCGGTTTCCTTGAACGATGACCGCACCGTCATGAAGAGGCGTCTTGGGATTGAATATGGAAAGTAGGAGATCGTAGGTCAGCACGGCATCGAGCAGGATGCCTCCCTCGATGTAGCTTCGAAGGCCGATGTCGCGTTCTATGGCGATGATGGCCCCTGTTTTTCTCCGTGCGAGGGCGGTGGTGGCGAACACGATTTCATCGATGGTCTCGTTATTACTGGATTGGGACAAGATGCGGAATAAAGGTGCCTTGCCTAGGTTGGCGAGCACGCGTCGCAACTCGGCCTGATAGAGAACGATGATTGCGAAACCAATATAGGCGAGGCTGTTTCTGAGGAGCCAATTGACGGTCTCGAGTTGGGCCCATCGAGATGCAAAGAAGACCAAGACGATGATGACGGTGCCCACGACCATTTGGAATGCACGGCTCCCTCGTATGAGCTGCAGGAGCTTATAAATGAGAAAGCTGACGAGGAAAATGTCGAAAGCGTCGACCCAGGAGAACTCCGTGGATTGGCGAAAGGCCTCGAAGTAATCCCAGAGCGTGCTCACGACCGCACCACTTCATTGCGATAAGACTCGTTCACGATAGCGTCTGCCATACGGCTGACCCAGGTCATCTCCGTTGCGTCGTGGACCCTGATGACGTGGGCGCCTTTGACAATCGCTGCCACAACTGTGGCTGCGGTGCCCCAAAGCCTGTCCTCAGGTGCCAGATCTAGAACTTTGCCGATAAAGCTCTTGCGGGATGTGCCCACCAAAAGAGGTTTCTCGAGCCGTGTCAAGACATCCAGCCGATTGAGAATTTGTAGATTGTGCTTTGCCGTTTTTCCGAAACCGATCCCAGGATCCACCATGATCGATTCAGGCGAGATACCGCTCGCCTCGGCCCGGTGAACGGCTGCATCCAGGAATTCCTTGATCTCGACCACGACGTCCTTGTAGAAGGGATTGTTCTGCATGGTCTGTGGTCGCCCGCTCATGTGCATCAGGACGACACCGGCGTTGGCGCGCGCGATGAGTTGAGCCATGTTTGGGTCGGCCGTGAGACTGGAAACATCGTTGACGAGGTCCGCACCGAGCCCCAAAGCCCTCTCAGCCACCTTTGACTTGCGCGTATCAATGGAGATAAGAACATCAGACTGCCGCCGCAGCTCGATTACCACTGCCGTTGTGCGGCGAAGCTCCTCTTCAATAGAGACCGGGTGGGCTCCCGGACGAGTCGACTCGCCACCGATATCGATGATGTCAGCGCCCGCCTCGACCATCGCTAGCGCGTGGTCAACGGCCTCGCCCGGTTCAATCCGCCGAGAGTCTTCAAAAAAAGAATCTGGAGTGACATTGACGATCCCCATGACTGCGGTACGATGACCGAGTGCCAGTTGCCTGCCGCGAGATCGAAACGTCAACAGAGGGCGAGTCGTGATGGAGGTTGCTACAGTCACTAGTTTTCTATGGAATCCAAGAATTTAAGAATTCAGGAATTCAGGTTCGCTTCAATTTGCTTTCACAGCGAAAAACGAGAGGGACTCTTTTCTTCGCGTAAAGCGGAAATTTCTCGCTCGTTCGAAGGCACCCCTCCCCTACGAATTGAGTGCCGGCCGAGCGAGCTCGAATCGAATTAGCTCTGCGGGACGCTCTTTGGATTGGGAAGCATCGGCGGTGTCAGTGGAGTTTTTTTCTCCTCGCCCTTGGGCTCTTCCCCGGAAGCGTTCGCTTCCTCCGGCGTCGGTGTTCGATCCTTGAGCGGAACACCGTCGATGACCATTTTGACCTCTTCGGCATCCAGAACTTCGCGCTCGAGTAAGGTCTCCGCCACGTTTTCCAACAGCGGGCGCTTCGTCGTCAATATTTCCTTCGCTCGCTGATAGTTGCGTTCCACAATTCTTCGGACTTCCTGATCGATCTTGATCGCCGTGTCCGCGCTGTAATCCTGTTGCTGTACGATGTCTCTTCCCAGGAAGACTTGTTCCTCTTTTCGGCCGAAGGTGAGCGGACCCATTTCCTCGCTCATACCCCACTCGCAGACCATCCTCCGGGCTAGACCGGTTGCTTTCTCCAGATCATCGTGCGCTCCGGTCGTAATTTGTTGGAGGACGATCTCCTCAGCCAAGCGCCCGCCCATTTTGACCGCAATCATGGCTTCGACGTAGGTCTTGCTGTGGCTGAGCCGGTCCGCCTCGGGTAGAAGCTGGGTAACTCCCATCGCCATGCCGCGTGGAATAATGGTGACTTTGTGAATGGGATCGGAGTCGGGGATGAACGAGGCGACCAACGCATGGCCTGCCTCGTGATATGCCGTCATGCGCTTCTCTTCTTCGCTCATCATCAGAGAACGGCGCTCCGCTCCCATGAGAACTTTGTCTTTGGCATTCTCGAAGTCGCGCATCGCGACGGCCTTTTGTCCGTAACGGGCTGCGTCCAATGCGGCTTCATTGACCATGTTGGCGAGATCAGCGCCTGAGAAACCCGGCGTTCCCCGAGCCAGGATGGACATATCCACATCGGATGACAACGGAATGCGTGTGGTGTGAACCTTGAGGATGCCTTCGCGCCCTTTGACGTCGGGTAATGAGACGACTACCCGACGGTCGAAACGACCTGGACGAAGCAGGGCAGGATCCAAAACATCGGGCCGGTTCGTGGCCGCGATGAGGATGACCCCTTCATTAGACTCGAAACCGTCCATCTCCACCAGCAGTTGGTTCAACGTCTGTTCGCGCTCATCGTGTCCGCCGCCCAAGCCGGCTCCTCGATGGCGTCCCACCGCATCGATTTCATCGATGAAAACGATGCAGGGAGCGTTCTTCTTGCCCTGCTCGAAGAGATCCCGAACTCGACTGGCACCGACACCAACGAACATCTCGACAAAATCGGACCCGCTAATAGAAAAGAAGGGCACGTTGGCTTCGCCTGAAATTGCCCTCGCCAGCAGGGTTTTTCCGGTACCGGGCGCGCCCATGAGGAGGACACCCTTTGGAATGCGGCCGCCGAGCTTTTGGAACTTCTGCGGCTCCTTCAGGAAATCGATGATCTCCTGGAGCTCCTCCTTCGCTTCGTCGACTCCGGCCACTTCTTTGAAGGTGACTTTCTTTTGCTGGCTGCTGGTCAGTTTCGCCTTGCTCTTACCGAAAGACAATGCGCGATTCCCCGAGCCCTGCATTTGCCGCATGAAGAACACGAGAAAAGCAATCATGATGAAGATAGGGGTCCAGTTGATGAGGTGCGCTATCCATGATGAGCCGTTGGATTCGCGAGCGCTGACCGCGATGCCGCGCTCGAGGAGCTTGTCCACGAGCGCTTCGTATTGAGGCGGTGCAAAACTCCGAATGGACTCACCATTCTTCAACTTACCGGCGAGTTGACTCCCCGCAGCAGTTCCAGTCAGCGTGACTTCGGCTATATTGTTCTGGTCGACCTGAGCCATGAATTCGCTGAAGCTGAGTTGTCTTTCTTTCTGTTGGATTCTCGACGACACGTTCCAAAACAGAACGATAACTAGCGCCGCCACCATCCAAAACATCAAATTCTTCATGGTCGAGTTCAAGTTCTAGCCTCCGAAAAAGAGGAAACGTGGGTGGGCTCTCGCTGCAACGCAGCTAAGAGCCTTTCTTGTCGACGAGGCCGAGGTAGCGGACTCCCCGAAAATACTCCCTATATGCAAGGCCGTAGCCCACGACGAATCCTTCTTGGTCTAGTTTAAAGCACGTATAGTCCGCGTGGCAGTCTATTTTGCGGTGGACCTCTCGGTCGATGAGAGCTACGACCTTGAGGGAACGTGGCTTCCACA
>JAUVQL010000188.1 GCA_030598165.1 Acidobacteriota bacterium
ATAGGGAACACACCAGAACCGAGCATGAGTACCGGTTCCGGCGCCGTTGAGATCGTTCAGAAGATTGCGGTTTTGCCGAAATGTTTTGGAGTTGTCGATGAGGATCAATCGATGATCCGGGGACACCATAGCGTTGTTCAAGTGACGGTCGATGTTTGCGATCAAATCATCGAACAACCACATGATGCTCACCTGCCGACGCCAGTCTTCGGGATCGGGCATCTCCGCCTTGAAATCCTGCATCGTTGTACCTGTGACCCAAAGCTGCAGACAGCCCTTTCGACCTTTGGACTTTCTTTTGACCGTTGGCGGCACCATTCCCAAACCCAGGAGCTTGTCCAACTCGTACGCCGCCACTTCGAAGCGCCAACTATCGTGTCTCTTGTCGACTTTTTTGAAGACGGCGTGTCTGACCACACCATCGAGGTAGAGGGTGAATTTCTCGGGCTTGGTGATGCCTGTGCCGACCTCCTTTCTTTCGGTGATCTTGGCCTCTTTCAGAAAATGCTCGATTTCTTCGCCGTTCGGCCATACGGAGACAGCCTCTTGAGCGATGGCACACAGGCTTGTAGCGACAAAGGTAGATATGAAGAGAACGCCGGCCCGCAACACCGTATTTTCATACCACTGGATGTCTCGCTTTTCAAGCCAACCCTTGGTCGGGCCCTCAGGTCTCTCCACCAAGAGCCTTTCTAGGGCAGTTTCGCTGCGCTTTGATGCGTCTCGATCATTAAATTGAACTCTTTACATCATTGCACGCCCTAGGGATGATCCCTAATACTCACAAGGCCAAACCAGGAGGTGATATTCGTGAAAAAGCTGCTCGTTCTCCTTATTGTTCTCGTTGTTATCGCGTTGTTGCTCCCCATCTCGACCTTCTTCTATACACCCGTGGATAGCGGTAAACTGACCACCCTCCGCACCAATGATCCACACTACGGCAACGTGGCTACGGTGCTCGAGAAGAAATGCGCCGGCTGCCATGTGGGTGACGCCACACTACCTTTTTACGCCAACTTCCCAATAGCCAAGACCCTTGTGCAAGAAGACGTCACAAGTGGACTCAAGCACCTGAACATGGTGGCGGATTTTTCGGCTTCACCGGAATCGGCTTTTCCAGAAGCCGCTCTCGCCAAGCTCGAACACGTCGTCAAAGACGGATCGATGCCGCCCCAGCGCTACTTGATGATGCATTGGAATGGTGCTCTTAGCGGAGCAGAGAAACAAGAAATCTTGGATTGGGTATCCATAATCCGCAAGGCCAGCTACGCCACTGATGCAGCGACTGAGTTCGAAAACGAGCCGATCCAGCCGCTGCCGATGTCCATCGAGCTCGATCCTGACAGGGTTGCCCTCGGCAACAAGCTCTTCCACGACCCGCGGCTTTCCGGAGATGACACCATCTCCTGTGCCACTTGCCACGACTTGGCGAAAGGCGGCACGGATCAGGCCAAGTCATCCACCGGCATCGGCGGGCAAGTGGGCCCGATCAACTCTCCCACGACATTCAACTCCGGTTTCTTCGTTCGCCAATTTTGGGATGGACGAGCCGGCACTTTAGAAGAACAGGCGGCCGGACCGGTCCACAATCCCATCGAGATGGGGTCCAATTGGGAGGAAGTTATTCCCAAACTGGAGAAAGACAAGGAGTACGTCGAGGCTTTCAAGAGCATCTACGGCGATGAAGGGATCACGGGAGATGCCATCGTCGATGCCATTGCGACGTTCGAGCGTTCCCTGATCACACCCAACTCGAGATTCGACCAATATCTACGTGGGGACGAGGAAGCTGTCACCGCCGAGGAGAAGGAAGGTTGGGAGATTTTCAAAGCATCCGGATGCGTCTCCTGTCACGTTGGCCAAGCGATGGGCAGCCAGTCCTTCGAGAGAATGGGACTCAAGGCCGATTACTTCGCCGAGCGCGGCAACGTGCAAGAGGTCGACAACGGTCTGTCCAACTTCACCAAGAAGGACGCAGATCAGCACAAGTTCAAGGTTCCAACACTAAGGAACATCGCCCTTACTTATCCTTACTTCCACGATGGACAAACCATTGATTTGAAAGACGCCGTGAAGATCATGTCGCGGTACCAAGAAGGAAACGAATTCACCGATGAGGAAGCAGGGAAGGTCACCGCATTCTTGAAGACTCTCACCGGCGAGTACAACGGTCGATCCCTCGAGTGAGATTCAAGTCCCCCACTCCTCTTTTGGCGAGCCGGAGTGGGGGGCTTTCCCCCGTGTCGCACACCCCGTTTTTGACGTCTCCACGATTTTGTTATTGAATGCCTTACATGAAACAAAGCCCTTATGTCACATGGGCCAAGCGGCATCATTCTGTCACTTACAATCTAGCCTCGAGCGGTATCGCGAGGCCTCCCCTCGAGGAAATCGGTTTCGGACCGGAGGATCTCGAACTCTCTGGCGAGCACGAAGAGGGCTGGCCACCCCTGTTGGAGCGTTTGGCGAAACGCTACGGTGTCGACTCTTCGCAAGTGGTTCTCGCACCCGGTGCTTCCATGGCGAACCATCTCGTTTGCGCTTTGTTACTCGAACCCGGAGACACCGTTCTAGTAGAACAACCGGCTTACGAACCGCTCCATGCCCTCCCCAAGTACTTCCACGCGAAGGTACGCTTCTTCCAACGCTCGGCGGAGGAAGGCTACCCTTTGAACGCCAGAGCTATCGAGCCGCTCTTGGATGAGGATACGCGTCTTCTCATCTGCTCGAATTTACACAACCCGACAGGGAAATGGGTTCGCACTTCTGACCTCGAAGTTCTGGCTTCCCTTGCGGAGTCCCACGATTTTCACATCCTCGTGGACGAGGTTTATCTTGAATGGCTCTACTCTGAAGGAGAAAGGACGGCGAGCCTCCTCGGCCCCCGCATGATTACCACACGAAGCATGACGAAAGCTTTCGGCTTGGATTCACTCCGCGCCGGTTGGATTCTTTCGAGTGAGGAGATCGCGGAAAGGCTTCGTCGTTTGAACGATTTGTTCTCCATCACAACGCCCTTCCCGACCGAAAGGATGGCGGCTCGAGCCCTAGATCACGCCGACGACATCCTGGCCGCCCTCACGAAACGGTTGGCCGAAAACCGATCCCTCGTCGAGGATTTCTTGTCTCGCCACCCCGAGCTGTCGTGGAGGGCACCGGATGCGGGCCCGGTCGGCTTCATTCACCTGAAAGATGGCTCTGTGGACGCGCTCGTGGCTCAACTGTTGGAGAAGGACGCCGCCGTCGCACCCGGGCGTGTCTTTGGAGTCGCCGATCGCTTCCGTTTGGGTTTCGGTATGAAGAAGGAGATCCTCATCGAAGGCCTTCGTCTTTTGGATGACGTTTTGCAGCAACTCTGAAAACCGAACCCGGGTTACGGTTTCTTTCCCCACACATAAACCCTCGTGGTGGGATATTCGAAATCGTACGGCTCCCTAACCGTGACATCCTCGAGGGTGAGACCCGCCTCCTCCATTGCTCCGGACACCTCCTCCGGCTCGAAGAGCGTACAATCGAAAGCGACAGGGCGCCCAAGTTCTTCGTCTTCATGGAGCGTTCCCCTACCTCGATGAAACGCGACGAGGAGCCCACCTCCTGGAACCAGCACTCGTGCCATCTCCCGGACGGCAGGGAACACCTCCAGGCGTTTCAAGTGAATCAAGGAGTAGAACGCAACGATGCCACCTAGAGATTCGTCTGGAAGCTCCATTTGTAGCATGTCCCCCACGCCGTAGTCGTTGGATGGATACCGCTTCTGGGCGATGGCAATCATAGAGGGAGAGAGATCCATACCAAAGGCATGGGCG
>JAUVQL010000264.1 GCA_030598165.1 Acidobacteriota bacterium
CGTGGAAGCCAATCTGCGTTTGGTCGTCTCCATTGCCAAGAAATACACCAATCGAGGTCTCCAGTTCCTCGACCTCATCCAGGAAGGTAACATCGGTCTCATGAAGGCAGTGGACAAGTTCGAGTACCGACGGGGATACAAGTTCTCCACCTACGCCACGTGGTGGATCCGCCAGGCCATTACTCGAGCCATTGCCGACCAAGCACGGACCATCCGTATTCCAGTCCACATGATTGAGACGATTAACAAACTCATCCGAACCTCTCGTAGCCTCGTGCAAGAATACGGGCGTGAGCCGACATCTGAGGAAATCGCCAAGCGGATGGACATTCCTGTGTCGAAGGTCAGGAAAGTTCTCAAGATCGCTCAGGAACCAATCTCACTCGAGACCCCCATCGGTGAAGAAGAAGACAGCCACCTCGGCGATTTCATCGAAGACCGGGGCGTGGTCTCACCGGCGGAACAGGTCATCAATACGAATCTCATGGAGATGACGGAGGCCGTCCTAAAGACTTTGACACCGCGAGAGGAAAAGGTCATCAAGATGCGATTTGGCGTTGGAGACGGAAGCGAGCATACTCTCGAGGAGGTCGGCCAGAGCTTTCAAGTGACAAGGGAACGCATCCGGCAGATCGAGACGAAAGCACTCAGAAAACTCCGCCATCCGTCTCGTAGTCGCAAGCTCAAGGCTTTTCTGGAAGGATCTAGGATTTAGTTGGCAGACAGAAGAGCGGACGGCAGATCCGTGCCTGCCTGCAGCGCCGATTGCCCGGCACAGCCGGGCCTACGACTATCATTGTAATTCAGAAGGGGGCCCATAGCTCAGTAGGTTAGAGCCGCCGGCTCATAACCGGTAGGTCCCAGGTTCGAGTCCTGGTGGGCCCACCACTCAATGAAACGAAAAATGGTGCGGAGAAGCGCAAACGAGCCGCCGGACCAACGTCTCGCCGGCAGACGTCGACCGACGGAGCCGAAGGTTCTAGAAGGTGCCCAAAGTGGCACCTTTTTTTTTGTCTTACCACAAGAAACCTCATGAGGAGCCCAAACGACGATGCTTGCTGAATTAGAGAAACTCGTTTCACTCCAGAAATGTGAACTTGAGATTCGTGCACTAGAGTCAAGGTTGAAACAGATCCCAGTGAAGATCGAAGAGCTCCAGAAAGAAGTCGCCATTGAACGGGCCAGTGTCAAAGACGTTGAGGACAAGCAGAGTGAGTCCAAGAAGATCCGTCGGACACTGGAAGGAGAGCTCGAGCTTGTCGAAGGTAAGGTTAAAAAATACAAAGACCAGCTCATGCAGGTGAAGTCCAACGACGAATACAAGGCCATGCAAAAGCAGATACAGGTTGCCGAAAAAGAGAGCAGCACAAAGGAGGAAATGATCCTCGTCAAAATGGAAGAAGCCGACGGCCTTCAGTTGGAGCTGACAAAACGTAAAAAGGAGTTAGACGAAGGCTTGGCCCACGTTCAAAAACTGGAGGCTGAGCTCGAGGCGGAAGCATCACAGCTGCGTGAGAAGCTCAATGGGAAAAAGGGCGAGAGGGAGGTCATCAGCAAATCTCTTCCCGAAAATTTGTTGGGCCTTTATCAACAAATCGCCGGTTCTCGGAGTGGTATCGCTGTAGCGGAAGCCAGAGAACAGTTTTGCACGGTATGTCACGTCCGGCTCCGACCACAGATCTATGAATTGCTTCGCCTGGGCGAATCCATACAGCGTTGCGACAACTGCACACGTATATTGAACTTGGCTGTGAGCGAACAGTCCGAGGAATAGAGGCAGGCCAGGCTGTGCCTGGTAGGCCAAGCTGTCCTGCTCAACTGCTTACATAGACCGTGCGACGCTGATCACGCCGTAGAGCCTGCCCGTCCCCTTTCCTTCTTTCCGGTACGAATACAACAGAGAATTGTCACAAGACGTACAAAGACCGGTCGAATAGATTCGCGCCAAGGAGATCCCGGCGGCGACGAGTTGCCTTCGATTTGCCTCGATGACATCGAGATGTTTCCTACCTCGAGGGCCCGGCGAGAATAATCCATCGACCGACCCAAACTGGCGAGCAAATGCGTCGCAAACGTCGTCTCCCACCTCATAGCAGCACGGGCCGATGCCAGGCCCCATCGCGACATGAAGGGACTCCGGGTGAGAAGAAAATCGAGTCTGAAACACTTCCATGGCTTTCTCGGCAATTCGCCCCAAGGTACCGCGCCAGCCCGCGTGAACTGCGGCCACCACGTTTTGCTCGGCATCCCACATCAGAATGGGGACGCAATCGGCCGTCTGAACGACCAGCGCGACGTCATCTCTGGGAGTAAAAAGCCCATCGCAGGCGGGCGATTCATCCGGCAGTTCATGAACTACCTGGATCTCCACTCCATGAACCTGCTGCATGGAAATGAGACTTCTCGTCCCCAACCGAGTTGCCAGGTCTTCGAAGTCCGATTCCACATGGGCAGGAAGACCGTATGGTCGACGGTGGGTCGTTTCGCCCCATCGTCGCGACCGGAGCGAAAAACCGTGCGGAAGACCTTGCGCCTCAAATGCCCGACAAACGAGCAGGTCAGGCCCCTTTTTGTCGCCAGGGCTCAACCGAAACGA
>JAUVQL010000249.1 GCA_030598165.1 Acidobacteriota bacterium
GCTCACCCTCATCGGGTCCTACATAATGCTCCAAGTCGAGACTCGCCATAGGCCAACGGAGAACGAGGCTAAGAGCCAGCACGAAGCCTAGAAGCCACTCCGCTCGCCAACCACGGCATCGAACCACCGAGGACCGACTTTCGACAGAAAATGCCAGTAATCCGCCGAACCAAAGAATCCAGCCACCCCACCACCCGAGGAACCCCAGTCCGATTCGATTCAGAACATCAGATCCTCCGAAAACGGAGAGAAGAAGAAGCGCACTGAGGACGGTGAATATGCCTTTTCCAATGACGCCGACCTCTCGCCTATGAAACATTTGGAAGTACCTGCAGCCGTTTTTGAGATGGTAGTCGCCTGTGCCAGATGTTAGATGCCAGATAGGACCTGAAAGAACTGGCTTCTGGCCGCCGGCCTCTGGCCGCTCATTGCTTCAATTGAGTGCGCCAGTATCCTAGCAGGTCGGATAGCGTTTGCTTCAAGCCAAAGAGCGGCTCCCAGCCCAACTCGTAGCGGAGTCGGGAGTTGTCACCCAAGATGAGCGGTGCATCGAGTGCGTGATAACGTGACGCATCGATTTCCACCGCCACATCGGCCTCCGTCAACTCGAGAAGGGCGTCGAGAATGAGACGGATAGAGAATGCCTCGCCACTGCAAACGTTGTACGGCTCACCGGGATCACCTGCTTCCACGATTTCGGCATAGGCCCGCACTACGTCTCTAACGTCGCTGAAGTCTCTCCTTGCCGAAAGATTCCCTACTTCTATCTTCGGTTCACGCTGCCCTGCTTCGATCTCAACCACCTGACGAGCGAAGCTCGAGCAAACATAGGAAGGGGCTTGCCCTGGGCCGGTGTGATTGAAGGAACGGACCAAAAAGACCGGTAGTTGCTCCGACAAGAAAAAGCGGAGCCCCAATATCTCCTGAGAAACCTTGCTCACGGCATAGGGCGTCAGCGGTCTTTGGGGAAGATCCTCACGGATGGGCTGGTCACTTTCCGCCACGTGACCGTACTGTTGAGAGGATCCAATGAGCAAGACCTTGGACTCTAGTCCGGTCTCGACAACCGCTTGAAGCAAGTTGTGACTACCCAGGATGTTCGTCTCCAACGTACGCCGGGATTGTGCCCAAGACCCTTCCGGATTAGAAAAGGCTGCCAAGTGATAGATCGCCAGAGGCTTCCAATCGGCCACGACCCGCGCCAATTTTTCCGCCTCGAGGATGTTTCCCTCGATGACCTCCACTTCCTCGGGAAGCGACTCCACCCCATTTCGGGCTTCCTGTGGGAGGACCAAGCCAGCCACAGTGAAACCTTTTTGGAGAAGATGACGGGCAAGGTGGCCTCCAACGAAACCCGCTGCTCCCATAATCAACGCCCGCAACTTCGTTCCCCCGCCCTTTTCCTATTCCTGAGTTTTCGAGTTCTTGAATTCTTGAGTTCTCAACCGACTCTTTCCCTCCAATAATCCAACATATCTTGAAGGGTTTGATCGTAGCTAATCTCGGGCTCCCAGCCGGTGGCGGCCTTGAACTTCGAGTTGTCACCGAGGAGCACCGGAACATCTGAAGGACGAAGACGCGTTGGATCCGGTTCGACTCTGACCTCGACGCCGGAAAGCTCGATGAGCCGGTCGAGAACACCCTGGATCGAGTAGTCTTTTCCGCTGCAAATGTTATACACCTCACCCGGCTCACAATGCTCCAGGGCAAGCCAGTATCCACGGACGATGTCCCTCACATCACTGAAGTCACGCCTCGCCTCGAGATTACCGACATGAATGACCGGCGATTTCTTCCCCTTTTCCACCTCTATCAGCTGTTTGGCGAAATTGGACGAAACGAAGACGTCTCCGCGGCGAGGACCATCATGGTTAAATCCCCGCGTACGCACAGCCTTTGTCCCAAAGCTCTTGAAGTACTGGTAAGCAAGATAGTCCTGTCCCACCTTGCTCACAGCGTCAGGGGAAAGAGGACGGAGCGGATTCGTTTCTTTAATCGGCAGTTCGTCCTCGAGCACGAGTCCGTACTCTTCGCTCGAGCAGGCGATTTGAATCCACGGATCGATACCGACCTCCCGCACCGCTTCGAAGATGTTGAGTTGTCCGAGAATGTTGGTCGTCAGCGACTCGGCGGGCGCATTCCAAGACGAAGGCACGAAACTCTGAGCCGCCAGGTGAAAAATCTTGTCCGGCTTTACCGTACCTATAAGCTGTTTGACCGAAGTAGCATCGCGCAAATCACATTCGAGGAGCGATACCTTATCTTGAATGGTTTCGATGTTCTCGGTGCGGCTTCTCCACCGCATGATTCCAAAGATCTCAACATCAGCGTAGCGGGAGAGAATAAACTCCGCCAGATGGCTACCAGCAAATCCCGTTATTCCGGTGATCAATACACGCAAGATGTCCTCCAAGTCTCAACGGCAGAGCGTGAGCTCGTGTTGTGCCCTGCCGCAGTAATTAAGGCACAAAAGACTTCAGACTATTCGTCCACTAGATCTCAAAAAGCGTTCCAAAGCGTCCTGCCATGGAGGAACGGTGTCTCCAGTTGCTCCCTCGTATTTATTTACAGCCATGACCGAATAGGCCGGCCTCACTGCAGCCCGACCTAGCTCATGGGCCGAGATCGCTTTCAAGCGATCCTCCGGGTGCCCAGTCAATCCCGCGATGGTCCGGCCCCATTCGTACCAACTGGTCTCGCCTTTGTTGGTATAGTGGAAAATTCCGCAATGGCCTTGCTCGGCCAATCGAATGAGAGCTCCGGCTAAGTCCACGGCGAAGGTTGGGCTCCCTTTGTGGTCGCACACCAGAGGGAGGCTCTTGCCAGCTTCCAATCCGTTCGACACCCAGTCCACGAATCCCTTGCCCGCCCCATAGAGCCAGGCGGTTCGAACGATGAGATGCCTCTCAGGACAAGCTTCAGACACCC
>JAUVQL010000012.1 GCA_030598165.1 Acidobacteriota bacterium
ACCAGCATTCCACCGATCGTGCCCAGTGGAAGGCCTATGAGTATTCTCGTGGGTAGTTTGAAAGGGAGTGTACCCAATACTAGAAAGGACAGCGGTACGTAAACCGCCATGATGAGTTGCTTAGTGGTCAGGGAAGGGATGAGACCGAGCGACGGGCCCAAGAATAGGACCAATAGGGCGGCTAGCCAAACGTAAACGTAGATTCTCCAGAAACGAGATAATTTAATCGTCATTCGGTCTCTCCATCTCTAACTTCCACAGGTCGCTAAATGGATAAAACAGCAGTGAAGGATATTAGGTCGGTGGGCTTTTTTCAAACTCACTCTTTTGGAGGCGTTTCAGGCGGGTGGGCAGAAATACTCCAGGTCAGCCCGTGAGCTTTTCCATCATGATTTTGCCGGAGCCCTCGAGCCGGAGGTTAGTGGCTTTGCCACTATGGGGATACATCAGGCCGACCAAAGCTTCGTCGTCGACGATGCTTGGGGCCAATTCACCGGACCACGAGATAATATTGGCACTCGAGACGTTTACCGGATAACCGGGAGTTACATCAACGACCAACGGGTTGGTGGTGACCGATAACGCGAGCATGCCGGTACCTTCAATCGAAAGCACTTGCAGACGGAGATCGGGTGCGCCCTCTTTTTTGATCACGGCGTAGCGCGGTGTCAGGGTCTCCTGGCACGCCAGCAGGTGAGACGGCTCCACGAAGACCTCTTCTCCGTTGATTTGCAGTACGGTGATATCTCGTTGACGATCGCTCAAGAGAATTTTCCCCGTGCCGCTCACGATAACGAGCGGGGATACCGACTCTTCTCTTTGTGGTTTGACCCAGAAAGTAAGGTTACCGCTGTAGCTGTAGATGGTACCCTGCTTGACGAATACCTTTCCAGAAAAGTTGACCTCCATGAGGTTGTCTTCAAGGTAGCGGAAGATATCATCGCGTCGGCGTAGTCGGGAGTAAAGCTGCCTGGGCTCTTTTTCGTCTTCTTCTGTCGTCAAGGAAAGACGTTGGCGAAGCGGAACCGATTCGGGTTGGATGGGCTCATCCCTCAAAATACCGAATTTGACCGTGTCGTCCTCATCTCTCTCGGATCTGCGACGAGAGTCTGAGCTAGGTGGCGTCGGAGAAGTGAAGAGGTTGTCCGTTGCGCTGGTAGGCACCTTGCTCTTTGCCATTTCCGAAAGTGACACGTCGGGGATGACTGGTTCGGTTATCTCGATAACGGTTCGGTTCTCCGACGTTGGGGCTGTTGCCTTTCTTGGTTCTCGAGACGGCTCCAGTGGAGGCTCTTCCTTGGGTGCGGGTTTGTCTTCTGGGCGTGATTTTGGCTGCGATCCCATGGCATGTGAATCAGGTGACGACAAGGAGCCAAAAGGTATTTGTTTGAGCGCATTTAGAAAGCGCTTTCGGTCAATTTGGTCAACGCTGGTTTTGGCGCCACCGGCAGGCGTTGGGGCTGTTTGGCCCTCAGTCGGTGGTTCCGTGGAAATAGGTGATTCGACCTGCGACCGCTTTTTTTGGGGTGGCAGGGTGTCCTCACCACTGGTTCCTGTTGCTTGCTTTCGGTCCGTTTCGATTTTCGTCTGGACCCGCTTGACCATGATGTTGGCGCCTGCTTTTCGGTACTGAAAAATGGCGTTGTAAAATTGCCTCTTCTTTTCGTAGATGTTTCCCAGGTAGAAATTGACCTTCGCATTCTCTGGGACGAGCTCTAAAGCCCTTAGGAAGGCGGCCTCCGCGCTATCCAAAGCACCCAGCTTGAAGCAAACCAGGCCGTGGTTGAAATGAAGAACGTCGGAAATCGAGTTGACCTCGATCAATTGTCTGTAGATCTTGTCCGCTTCTTGGTACTTTTCCAACTTGAAGTAGGCGAGGCCCAACAAATTCAAGACGGTCTCGTCCGTTGGACGCATTCGTCTTGCTTGATTGAGCTCTTGGGCAGCCTCTCCGTAGCTGCGCTTCTCGAAATATTCCTTCCCTCGATTCAGGTGAACGAGGAAGAGCCCTTGGTCAAAAGGGGCTGGTGTGTCACTCCGCCTAGCCACGATCGTCGACCTACCGTTTCAAGATTTCATACTCCATATGAGCAGGCTTGGTTCTTGTAATGTATATCACGCCGTTGTCATCCTTGTATCGATAGAAGGGCGGTCCACCCCATGCCGAATCTCCACCCTTATCTGGAGACTTCGACAACGCGAGGTTGAACTCGTCAGTCTGAGGCCAATCAGAATCTGCAATTGTAGCTCGCCTTGGATTGGTGCCGGCGTTTTTGATGTTGCGCCTTTCAGCTGAAACGTGATTTTCAGCCGGATTGTTGCTGGTCTTAGCGGTCGATGCCGGGGTTTCAGGCTGTTTTGGAACCTCAGAAGAGCGCCTTGTAGCAGCTGCGATCTCGCCGAGGCTCATATTGTCGTCCCAGCTCGTGCGCCGGACGGGTTTTGAGCCTGCGGAACCGTTGACCATGGGTGCCGGTTTTACGGCGGTTTTGCCGCCTTTTTTGCCGATGGTGTAGGTTTGGCCGCCCCTGGTGATCGTGATTTTGGACCCCGCTCGGTAGATGGCCATAACCTTCCGAACATAGTCCCTGGTCTCACGATAAGGTGGGATGGTCTTGTACCTTCGGACGGGTGTTGCCCCCGCGTTATAGGCAGCCAGGGACAAATGTACGTCGTTGAACTCATCGAGCAAATCTCGCAAGTGGACCGAACCCGCCTTGATGTTTTGCCATGCATCATAGGGATTGACGACTCCGTAGCGACGGGCTGTATCCGGCATGAGCTGCATTAGCCCCATGGCGCCCTTGGGGGAGCGGGCAAATCGGTTGAAGCCCGACTCGATGGCAATAACCGCTTTGATCAAGGCCGAATCCAATCGCGCGAAGCTGGCCGCTTTCAAAATGAGCGCGTCGTACTGTCCGCTATATCGCCAGATACGTCCCGCCTCTTCAGGATTCCCTTCAGCGATGAGTCTCATCTGAGAATCGGAGGGAACATTCGAGAGGATCAGAACGCCACTCTCGTCCGTATATCCGTAAACTTGCCCTTGTGCATTCCCAGAGACAAGACACAAACCAGCGAGAAACATGAATGTCGACACCAGCCGCCTCTTTCTCACATCAACCCTCGAGTGCCTCTCTCACAGCTGTAAGGCCTTCTTTATAGAGCTCGCCAAGTCGGTCAGGATTCTTGCCGCCAGCTTCGGCCCGTAGGGGTTTCCCCCCGCCGCGACCCTCGATGACCGGCAGCAGACGCTTCATGAGATGGTCCGCCCTGAGCTTCGGGACGAGATCCGGCGAAACCTCGACAATAACAGAAACTTTGCTCTCGGTAACAGCCCCAGAAATGGCAACCCAAGATCGTCCTTGATTCTTGTCTTTAAACGCATCCACAAACTGCCTATGCTGCTTCTTATCGTAATTCCTGAGGGGCTCCGGAGTCCATACGCTAACTTTGTCGATCTCGGTGATCATGGATTCCGACGACGAGTCCGATCCCGAGTTGGTGGCGAGTTGGAGCTTGAGCTGTTCGATCTCCTTTTCCCTTTTGCGAAGCTCGTCGCGGAGTTTCTCTGCCGTTGCGATGAGCTCGTCGGGTTGAGTCTTGAGCGTATGGCTCACGCCGTCCACGATACGTCTTTGGGAACGGACGTATTCAACGGCGGCCGGGCCCGTCAGTGCCTCGACACGGCGGGTTCCAGATGCGATAGACGACTCCGTCGTGATGACGACTAGGCCTGCTTGACCAGTTCGGTGCAAGTGAGTTCCACCGCAGAGCTCCATACTGAATTTGGGTATGTCGACGACCCTCACTCGATCGCCGTATTTCTCGCCAAAAAAGGCGATGGCTCCGTGCTCCAAGGCCTGATCGATGGACATGTCTTCGGTCTCGAGCTCGATGTCTTCTCGTATCTTCTCGTTGACTCTTCCTTCGATGGACTCGAGCTCACCGGGCTGAAGGGGCGCGAAATGCGAGAAATCGAAGCGTAGCCGGTCTGGAGCGACGAGGGAGCCGGACTGCTTGACGTGGGGCCCGAGAGCTTCCCTAAGGGCAGCGTGGAGCATGTGGGTCGTAGTATGGTGAGCGGCTGTCGCGCTCCGCATATGTTCGTCCACACGTGCGATGACCTTTTGGTCTCGGCCGAGGCTGCCCTTGAGGACCTTGACGCGATGGGCATAAAGACCGGGCACTGGAGTCTGCGTGTCCTTGACATCCGCAACCCCGTCCGGCCCCGCAAGAACACCGCGGTCGCCCACCTGTCCACCTGATTCGGCATAGAAGGGGGTCGAATCCAAGAAGATCTCGCCGACATCGCCTTCAGATAGTGACGCCACCTCCACGCCGTTATTCGTCAGGGCCAAAATGCGAGCCTCTTCCACAACCGTGAGCTCATAGCCCAAGAATCGAGTTTTGAACCGTTCTCTCAATTCTCCATAGATGCTCTTGTCCGGTACTACAGCCGCTTTTTTCCACGACTCGCGTGCCCGACGACGCTGCTCCGCCATTTCTTGGTCGAAACCGTTCGAGTCGATGGACACGTTACGCTCGGCGGCGATCTCGGTGAGCATATCGAGCGGCATACCGAAGGTGTCATAAAGTTTAAAAGCATCTGGGCCTGCGAGCACTTTGTCCTGGTTCTCCGCTGCGCGAGCCAACATTTGTTCGAGGGCTGTGATACCGGTCATAAGGGTGGTCTTGAAGCGCTCTTCTTCCGAACGAACGACTCGGGACACCAGTTCATTCGAAAGCAGCAATTCTGGGTAGGCCTCTTCCATGAGTTCCTCGACGGCCTTCGTCAATTTAAAAAGAAACGGTTCTTCGAGACCTAGCTTTTTCCCATGTCGCATGGCCCGGCGCATGATTTTCCTGAGGACGTACCCCCGACCTTCGTTCGTCGGCATGACACCGTCCGTTATGAGAAACGTCATAGCTCGAAGATGGTCGGCGATGACGCGAGTCGACATGTCCACCGAGTCAGATTCGCCGTAGCGTCGTCCGGAGATGCCTGCAATTGCTGAAATAATGGGGGTAAAGAGATCCGTGTCGTAGTTCGACTCCACCCCCTGGGCAACGGCGGTCATGCGCTCGAGTCCCATCCCCGTATCCACACTTGGTGCCGGCAGCGGCTCGAGCTTTCCTTCTTCGTCTCTCACGAACTGCATGAAGACGAGGTTCCAGATTTCGAGCCATCGGTCACATTCGCAAGCAACCCCAAGACACTTACCGCCGGCCTCCTCTTCGACGCAGGGGAGGTGAGTGCCTTGGAAAAAGTGGGCCTCGGAACAAGGACCGCAAGGTCCGGTATCTCCCATGGACCAGAAATTGTCTTTGCGGCCCAGCGCAAAGATGCGGTCGGACGGAACGAAGCGGCCCCAATGTTCTTCTGCTTCATTGTCGCGGGGAACTCCTTGGTCTCCTTCGAAGACTGTAACGGCAAGTCGTTTGGGGTCGAGCCCAAAATTCTCGACCATGAGCTCCCAGGCAAAATCGATAGCCTCTTTTTTGAAATAGTCTCCAAAGGAGAAGTTGCCGAGCATCTCGAAAAAAGTGTGATGACGTGCCGTCACTCCTACGTTCTCGAGGTCGTTGTGTTTCCCACCGGCGCGGACGCACTTCTGGGCGGAGGTTGCCCGGACATAATCTCCTTTTTCCAGTCCAAGAAATATGTCTTTGAACTGGTTCATCCCCGCGTTGATGAAAAGTAGCGTCGGGTCCTCGTGCGGTACGAGAGAGGAGCTCGTAACCACGCGGTGGCCGCGCTTCTCGAAGTAGGTGAGGAAGCCTTTGCGAATATCACTCGAGTTCATTTAATCGTTGCTCTCCTGGATGAATTTCTCCTTGCCTAGGATGTCAAAAATCGTGTCTGGGCTGAAACCTCGACCCAACAGATGCCGATAGGCCCGGGCTTTCTGTTGCACGGGGGTTCCCGGATGCCGGTGTTTGCGCTGGAAACGGGCCAACGCTTCCTCGACTACCTTGCGCTCTCCCTCGTGGAAGACTCGAGCCAAGGCCTCCTCGATGAAAGCTCCGCTCACACCACGTTGTCGAAGCGTCCGAGCGATTCGCACTGGCCCCCAGCGTTTGTGCTCCACGGCGGAGAGGGCAAAGGCAGAAGCGTAGGCGCGGTCGTCGACATAGCGCCAGTCTCTTAGTTTAGCAAGAGTTGAGGTGATTTCGTCAGCAGGATAGCCGGCTCGCTCCATTTTCGAGGTCAGCTCACCTTCGCTATGAGCACGTTGGGCTAGCCGAGCGAGGGAAAAATCCAGGGCGGATCTCGATGTCCGTCCCGCTCGACTCATATCAATTGAACTCGACTCCTCCGCCTCCGACTCCACCGGCACCGTCGCTCAAGTCGGTCATGCCCTTTTCCATTTCCTCTTGTGCGAGGTCGCTGGTGGATTGGATACCTTGCATCTTGAGCTTGAACTCGTCAGGGTTGCTGGCTCTTCGGAGAGCTTCATCGTAAGTGATGAGATCCTTCTTGAAGAGGCTATGGATAGATTGATCGAATGTTTGCATCCCGTATTGGGAAACGCCGGCGGCGATGGCCTCATGGATCAGTTTGGTCTTGTCCTTGTTGATGACGCAGTCCCGGATGAAGGGTGTGGCAATCATCACCTCGATTGCGGGAACTCGGCCTCGTCCATCCGAACGAGGAATCAAGCGCATGGAGATCACGGCCTTGAGAACGCCGGCAAGCTGCAATCGGATTTGTTTTTGCTGGTGAGGCGGAAAAACCGAAATGATACGGTTGACGGTCTCCGTTGCATCTAGTGTGTGCAGCGTGGAGAGGACCAAGTGACCCGTCTCTGCCGCTGTGATGGCGGTTTCGATGGTCTCATAGTCCCGCATTTCGCCAACGAGTATGACATCGGGGTCCTGACGCAAGGCGCTCCGCAATGCACCGGCAAAGGTTTTTGTATCGACCTCGACTTCACGCTGATTGACGATGGATTTCTTATCTCTGTGCAAAAACTCGATAGGATCCTCGATGGTCATGATGTGTTCGCACCGGTGAGAGTTGATGTAGTCGATCATGGCGGCCAAGGTCGTGGATTTACCCGAACCTGTAGTTCCCGTGCAAAGGATGAGACCTCGTGTTTCTTGGGCAATCTTTTCCAGAACCAGGGGTAGCTGGAGCTCGCGAATAGTGAGAATCTTGACGGGAATAACGCGGAGCACCAAACCGACGGTACCTCTCTGCTGGAAGACGTTGGCTCGAAAACGACCTAGACCGGGCACACTGTAAGCGATATCGATTTCGAGGTTGTCCTTGAACTTCTGTTTCTGCCGGTTGCTCATGATGGAGAAAGCCATCGCAATCGTGTCTTCCTGCATGAGGCGTTTCATCTCGACCAAAGGCACAAGTTCCCCGTTGATTCGAAGCACGGGGTGGCTACCTACTTTGAGATGTAAGTCAGATGCCTTGCGCTCCGATGCGATCTTCAAGAGATCGTTGATGTGCATGGTCTAGCCCCTTTCATGTCTTTCTATATACCAGAGCCTGAGCCGGTCTGTTTCACCTACTCATGCCTAGTTGGCCGAAAGCCACCAGAATTTGACAACAAATCAATCCTCTCGAACGTTGGCTACACGAGCGAACACTCATCAGGTTGGTGGCTTGTGTTTCAGTTTGATTACGAGAAACCCTAACAAACTATGCTAGGGCATAAACCCTAGTTTTGTCAACAGTTGCGCTCAAAACAGAACTCAGAACCCAGAACTCAAGCAGAGCAAAAACTGAGTTCTTGGGTTCTTGAGTTCTTGGGTTCTTCCTGAGCGAGGCTGAGGTGGAATTCAGTCTCGCCTTTTTCACTGTTTCTCGCCGCAAAAAGGGCAATTCAGGGCCCGGGAATGAAGAGGCTTGCGGCAATTCCAGCAGAATCCCGGCGCAGTGGGCTCGCGAGCCTTGAGACGTTGGCGTATGTCCTCCATCCTCGAGGCCCGATGATCTATTTCGGAAGCAGTCGCGAGATCATCGAGTAGTTGGCCGACCTGCTGATAGCGATCTGAAACCTCTGGAGCGAGAGCTTTGAGAATAATCTCTTCGATCTCCTGAGGAATGGAACGATTTCGCTCACGTGGACGTACCATGCGACCCGAAAGAGCCATCTTCTCCAACTGACGGGGGTTGACGCTGAAATAGGGGAGGCTCCCTGTCATCATTTCATACATGATGACTCCGATGGAGTAAATGTCCGACGCGAATACCGCTCGACCCTGGAATTGCTCCGGAGACATGTAGGGAGGGCTACCGATGATAGTCGAGGCGCGACCAGCCACTTCGAGGAAACGAGAGGTTCCAAAATCGGTGATCTTTATCGCATCGTCTTCAGTAACGAGAACGTTGCCTGGACGGAGGTCACGGTGCAAGACACCTTGCTCATGTGCGTGCTCGACACCTGTCGAGATCTGGTGAGTGAAATCCAGAGCTTTGGGAATTAACAGGGTCTTGTCGCGTTCGAGAATGGTCTCGAGATTCTCTCCTTCCACAAACTCCATGACGATGAAAAAGTAGTCATCAGCTTTCTCGGCGGTCACGATACGGACAATGTTCTTGTGATCGAGAGCGGCCAAAAGCCGAGGCTCCTGTAAAAGCTCGTTGAACTCGCCGCTTTGTTTGTGTGGGACTTTAATAGCTAATTTCTTGTCGATCCAGGTATCTTTGACGAGATAAACCGTTCCAAAACCACCACTTCCGAGTGTCTTGATGATTTGGTATTTTCCGAGGTGTTGCCCGAGGAGAAACATAAGGCGTTAGCCGGAGGAGTATAGCATATTGGCAGGGCTACAATGCTCAGTCGAGCAGTCAAGCAACCGTAGGCCCGGCTGTGCCGGGCCAATGGGCAGTGTAGGCCCGGCTATGCCGGGCGAATGGCCAGTCAAGCAGAAATAAGATTACTTTGCTGTATCCTTCAAATCTCCAAACTCCCATTGAAGGATTGACGCCGCGGTGATGGCTGCTGTTTCTGTTCGCAACGTCCTGGGACCCAGACTTAGCTCGTGAAAGCCGTTCGCCTTTCCCCAATCGGTTTCTTCCTGACTCCAGCCTCCTTCCGGACCAATCAGTGCAACGCATGGAGATAGGGGAGGCGCTGCCAAGGACGGTGATCCTTTCACCGAGATCCAAATGCGAGTTTCGGGTAGGTCAACTCTCGATAACCTGCCAAACGAGATAGGGGCAGCGATTTCCGGAATCCGACTTCTTCCTGACTGTTTGCAGGCCTCCAAGGCGATGCGATTCCATCGTTCACTTTTTTCCTTCGATGCTGATGCCGAACCCCCTACCGTTCTATCGGTTACCAAGGGTATGACTCTAGCGACACCTAGCTCGGTAAGCATCCTGATGATGAGACCCATCTTGTCGCCCTTTGGAATGGCCACGGCTAATGTGAGCTCAAGTGGAGACTCTGACGGTGGAATCTCTTCGAGCTTTTGCGCCACTGCGAAGTCACTTTGGACATTTGTTATTATCGCGTGAAAGTGTCGTCCTTTTCCGTCGAAAAGAACGATGTTGTCTCCTGGGGCAAGCCTCAGGACGTGGGATAGGTGATGAGCTTCTGAATCCCGTATCTCAACCTCCCGACGGTCCATGAGATGGGGTACAAAGAATCGCCGCTCACGCATTGCCGGTTCGTTGTATCAGAAGCGCCGCCCAACCTCCAGCCGTGCGGTGCTGTACGAGGTGTTGCCAGGGGGGAAGCTCGTTCAGGAAGGCATCCACCTGCTCCAGCAGCAGTCCGGTGGTGACGATATAACCCCCAGCGTGAACCCAGTTCGAAATGTGCATCCAGTTCTCGTGGAGAATCTTGGCGCTCAAATTGGCTAGAACCAGCGATGCCGGAGCCGGATTGGCGTTCGCAATCGAGCTTTTATGGATGCGAACCACTTGTTCGAGGTGATTTCTGGTGATATTGGCTCGGGCGCAGGCGACGGCGTCTGGATCCATTTCGATCGCGACAACGGGACGGCACCCCAATGCGGCGGCAGCTATTGACAGGATACCTGTCCCGGCACCGGCGTCGATGACCGGTGTCTCGGCTCGAGCAAATTCCTCGATG
>JAUVQL010000191.1 GCA_030598165.1 Acidobacteriota bacterium
ACGCCTGGATCGACGAGGGGCTCAATAGCTTCTCCGATGCCCGGACGGCCGACGTGGCCTATGGACCTTCCAAACTGGTTCGGCGTTACCTAGGTCTTCCGCATTCCCGGCGTGGGTTTCTACCCGTGCTGTTCGAAGATATCGAGAGAACGCGCGAAGTCGATGCCAATGGACTCAACAGATATCGTGGGGCTGCCACTTCGGATGTGCCCGACACCCCGACCTACCAATATTTCCCGGGCACGGGAGGTGCGCTTTCCTACAGTAAGACCGCCCTTTGGTTACACACCTTGGAACGTCACTTGGGTTGGGAGACGCTCCAGCAGGCCATGTCCACATTCTACGACAGATGGAAGTTCAAACATCCCCGTCCTCGGGATTTTTTCGACATTGTGACTGAAGCGAGCGGTCAGGATATGAGCTGGTTCTTCGACCAAGTCCATTACGACTCCGTCGACTTTGACTACGCGATCCAATCGGTCAAGAGTCGACCAGCGGATATCAAGGGCTTCACCGATCCAACGGGGGAGTCGAGAACCATTTACGTCGAGCCCGAAGGAGAGCCCACGAAGTATCGGACCGAGGTCGTCGTTCGAAACAACGGCTCTGGCGCATTTCCCGTTGAGGTGCTGATGGTCTTCGAAGACGGCACGGAAGTCCGCAAGCAGTGGGACGGGAATTACCGGTGGAAGCTCTTCGTTTACGAAGGAACGTCAAAACTCGACTACGCCTTTGTCGACCCGGAGCGGGTCCTTCTTCTCGACCTCAACTATACGAACAACAGTAAACGGATCGAGCCACGCGATCGTTTGCCGTCCCGGAAGTGGGCTTCGAAGTGGATGATTTGGCTGCAAGACCTGATCGCCACCTTTGCCTTCTTCGTATGACGGGGGGAATGAAATGTTAAAAGCATTGATCAAAGGATTCTGGCGGGTGGTTTCGTCACCGGGATTGATTGTCTGGCTTTGGCTGGTGAGCGTTGCCGTAACGCTTCCTCTTGCGTGGGTTATGTCGGAGTCGATCCAGTCTTCCCTGGGAGGAAGTCTGGTGAGTGACAAGCTGCAAGAGGGCTTCGATATGGGGTGGTTCGGTGAGTTCGAATCAGAGGCTAAAGGACTGGAGACGACGTTCACCCCAACACTGACCGGTGTGGGTGCCTTCTACAACAATCTGGAAGCTTGGTTCTCCGGGAGCATGTTCGAGATGTATCCGGGCGTAGTGGGACTAGGGATTTTGTATGCGCTCCTTTGGGTGCTCTTCATGGGAGGAGTGCTCGAACGATATTCCGGTTCAGAGGGTATGTTCAACTTGAGTCGCTTTTTTTCTACGGGCGGCAAGTTCTTTTTCCGGTTCGTACGTTTGGCGGTTTTTTACGGTGTCCTCTACTACCTGGTCTATCGATTCGGCGGTTGGTTGCTCGGTTGGGTAGAAGAATCCACTATTGACGTGGCGGTGGAGAAGACCGTTCTTGCCCGTCTCATTCTTGCCGCTGTGGTCATTGCGTTTTTGTTGACGCTCATCAATATGGTGTTCGACTACGCCAAAATTGTGACGTTCAAGGAAGACCGGAGAAGCATGCTGCTTGCTTTTTTCCGAGGACTCGGTCTGGTGTTCTCGAATCCGTTGAAAACCATGGGTCTCTACTATGCTCTTGTGGCGGTGAGCGCCCTGTTGTTGCTTTTCTATTCGATGGTTGCGCCGGGTGTTCACCAATCGACCACCACTGGAGTTCTCATTGCTTTTCTCGTCGGGCAAGGGTTCCTCGTTGCAAAGCTCATGGTGAGGCTGTGGTTCTATGGAGGCCAAATAGCTCTTTACGAGACGATTACGACCATGCCTGCAGAGTCGGAACCGGTTTCCAAAGCCTAATCTCGGTAACGGGCAAAGTGTCAGGTTCTCGCTCAAGCTCGTTAACAGAACCGGTGGAAGGGCCTATCTCATTACTCACTCGTAACGAAGCGCCACCATTGGATCGACGGTGGCAGCACGTCGGGCCGGGATGACATTAGCGACAAACGCCACGGCAAGGAGGAACAAACTAGCGCCGCCAAAAGTCATAGGATCGCGAGGAGAGACCTCGTAAAGAATGCTAGCCAACAGGCGGCTGAGCGCAAGACCAGCCGCCAAGCCGACAACGACCCCGGAGACCGCCAGCACCATGCCTTGTTTCAAAACGAGTTTTGTAATCGTAGTTGTTTCCGCGCCCATGGCGATGCGGAGACCGATTTCGCGAGTGCGCTGGCTAACCCAGTAAGCGATGAGACCGTAAAGACCTACCGAGGCCAACAGAACGGCGAGGGCGCCGAACCCCGCAAGAAGGGCCGAGCCCGCGCGTACTGGGAAGAGTGACAAGTCCGTACGTTCGGTCATCGTTGTTGCCTCGAGAACCACCAAATCCGGATCGATAGCGAGTGCTTCCCGACGTACCGATGCGAGAAGTGTTTCCGGTGCACCAGAAGAGCGATAAACAACACTACCGTAGGAATTGAAGCGCTGAGCCCGGACAAAGTGAACATAGGGACGGGGTTTCTCGCCGACGGCACGAACGTTGTAGTCCCGTGACACTCCGACGATCTCGTGAGTTGTTCCGTCCAGGCTCCCAAGGCGGATACGTTGCCCCACAGCACTTTCACTCGGCCAAAAATTTCGTGCGAAGGCCTCGTTCACAATGACGACTGGTGTCGAATCCCCCGTGTCGCCTTCTCCGATGTCTCTACCCTGCATCAAGGGAATTCCCATGGTGCGGAAGTAATCTACGCCGATGAAGGTGACGTCGGGCAAGAACGGAGAGTCGTCGTCGGGTGTCAACTCGTGTCCGTCGACATAAACTTCGTTGACGTTGATGTTCATACCGAGGGGAAGACGCGTCACGTCGCTTGCAGATTCCACACCGGGTAGAGAACGGACGCGCTCACTCAGCTGTTGGTAAAACAGACGTGATTGCTCGTCGCTGTAATTGTTCATGTCCAACCCGAATGAGATGAGACCGAGGCGCTCGTGATCGAAGCCGGTATCGAGCGAACGTGCCGAGACGAGGCTTCGAACGAGGAGTCCGGCAGCCACGAGTAAGACCAGAGACAGTGCTATTTGCCCCACGACGAGGAAGCTACTGAATCGTGAGCGACCTCCGCCTTTACGATCGTAGGAATACTCTTTGAGAGAAGTGACCAAATCCGTACGCGAGGCGTGAAAGGCAGGCGCTAATCCGAACAGAATTCCAGTCAGCACCGAGATGAATAGGGTGAAGATCAAGACCCTTGTGTCGATGCCCAGATCGAGAGCAAAAGTGACGGGGATGTTGGGCCGATAGGCTTGCGCCAAGCGGGTCGTCCATAGCGCGATGAGTAGACCCGCAGCACCACCGAGACCAGCGAGAAGAAGGGATTCCGACAAGAGTTGGCGGATCAGCCTGGCCCGGCTGGCTCCCATAGCGAGTCGGACGGCGATCTCCTGTTGCCGGGTTGTTGCCTTGGCGAGCAACATATTGGCGACGTTGGCGCAGGCAATGAGCAAAACGATCCCTACGACGCTCAATAGCACGATGGCGATGGGGCTCAGTACTCGATCGAGGAGAGGATGGAATCGGATTTGTTCTGCAGGCAAGAGGGTTGCGCTGTAGTTTCTGTTGGAGTCCCGATATTCCTGCTCTAAGCGGGCCGCTATGGTCGAAAACTGGGTTTGAGCTTGTTCAATGGTGACCTCGTCCTTTAGCCTCCCCGTGATGAACATCCATCGCCGTCCCCGTTGCTCGATTTTAGTATCGCCCGTGATGGTGCCTTCGGTATCCTGTAT
>JAUVQL010000003.1 GCA_030598165.1 Acidobacteriota bacterium
AATTGTCCCGATTCCTTCAGGGTCCGCTCTGAGAAATCCCCCAATGGCTCTACTTCCGCTTCCACCACCTGGAGGTTGGAGGTCATCCGGAGCTGATTCCGGAGCAATCGCGTGGTCTCCGCATCCAAGTCCATGTCTTCGGTCGTTTCGGTTACGAACCCAGCTACCAGTACTCGGTTATACTTGGCCACGTCGAGTTTGGCAGAAATGGGAACTTCGATGGGAACCTCATAGAACGAGGTACAGGCGACGAGGGGCCCGCCGAGGACAAGGAGCGCCAGCCCACCAATCAGATTAGGAAGTGCTCTTCCGTTGTTTTCTCTTTCTCTTCTCATAAGCTTCCCTGAAGAGCTCGTAGTTTTGGCGGATATAGACATTTTCGGAGTCTATGTCCAGGGCCCTCTTGTACTCTTGCTCTGCGAGCTCGAAGTCACCTTCTTGCTCGTAGGCAACACCTAGATTATTCCGCGCGCTGGCATTGTCGGGATCGAGCTCCACCGCTTTTTGCCAACGGTAAATGGCCTCTCTCCAAAGGCCTTTCTGAGCCACCTCGATGCCAAATTCCACCTGTCGCTTGGATCTCTTGCCGGCGTTCGAATCGGCAAAGGCGGGCGCACCGAGGAATGACACAAGCACAAAAGAGGCGACTAGGTCCCGGAATCTTGAAACTTGGTATGACGAAGTCATGAGTGGGTCCTGATTTTCTGAAGCCATCGAAAGAAATAGCCACCTTTCCGAAAGGCGGCAAGTGTATGTTATCGCAGCGATTCATACCACGCAAGCATCATTAATACCCCCGTGGCAAGGGGGAATTATGGGCATTTTGTCGTCTCTCGAATAAGGGAGAAGCGCCATGAACCAGCATAGGTCCAAGGATCCTTATCTGCTGTAACGGGACTTACGGTCGCGAGATCTGACCGGGCAGGTATTTGAGGGGAGTTTGGCAAGACATGGAGTCGATCATACCTACGAAAGAGGGCCGAAACGGTGAGGAAATCGTTGCAGCCCTCGCACTGGCTAGATGTCCCCGTCTTAGTTCCTACGACAAGGTCAAGCTTGCCAGAAAAATGGGTAATTTTCGTAAAGCGCTCGATTTTGCCTCCCGTGACGTTTCCGCCGAGGCCATTCGACAAGCGGAGAAGCAGTACCGTGACAGCCTGAGACGTGGTTTTCATTTGCTGACGCTCAACGACGACGACTACCCGCCGCTTCTCAGGGACATCTCCGACCCCCCCCTCGTCCTCTACGTGTGGGGGCAGTTAGAGTCCTTTGCCGGACCTTCATTGGCAATCGTCGGCTCGAGACGCGCCACGCCTTATGGAATCGAGGTCTGTGAGCATCTGAGTGCCGAGCTTGCTCGTCGAGGTGCGACCATCGTGAGTGGCCTTGCTCGAGGGATCGACGCCGTTGCGCATCGAGCAGCGCTAGAGGCGGGAGGTCGCACCATCGCCGTACTCGGATCGGGGCTCGAGGTCATCTACCCTCGAGAGCACAGGCGCTTGGCCGAGAGGATTGCCGAAACGGCATCTGTCGTTTCAGAGTTACCTCTAGATAGCCCACCACTACCCGGCCACTTCCCCATGCGAAACCGCATCGTGTCTGGCCTGGCACTGGGCACTATCGTCATTGAAGCGGCAGAAAGGAGCGGCTCCCTCATTTCGGCTCGACTCGCAGTTGAAGAGAATCGGGAGGTCTTTGCCGTTCCGGGTCCCATCACCTCCCCCAACAGCGAAGGTGTTCACCGCCTCATACAAGATGGGGCCAAGCTCGTCGGACGAGTCGAAGATATCATCGAAGAGCTAAGGCCCGACATCCGAGAACTGCTCTCCGGCGCAACGCGGATGACCAAGAATCCGTCGAAAATGATCGAAGATCTCGTCGGGGACGAGAGGCAAGTTGTCGAAGTCCTGGTCCTCCAAGGAGCCATCGATACCGATCGTCTGATTGCGCTGGCTCAAATCCCCACGGACCGGGTCATGGCGGCACTGGTCGGGCTGGAGATCAAAGGTGTCGTCAGATCGTTCCCTGGAGGTATCTACGGAATGGTCAATCCGAGCTAAATTGCATTTTGCAGCTGAGTTTGGTTAAGCTTTCGATTTTCGGGAGGCGAAGCACCGGAAAATTCGGTCCATTAAGGACAATTTAGCGAAACGCTTGCATTGGACGGTACACTAGAATCATGGCAAAGGCACTGGTCATCGTAGAATCGCCCGCAAAGGCAAAGACTATCAACAAGTTCCTGGGAAAGAACTACCTGGTGAAGGCATCAATGGGCCACGTGCGGGATCTACCAAAAAGCAAACTGGGCGTGGATGTGGACCACGGTTTTTCACCTGACTACGTCGTCATCCCACAACGCAAAAAGGTACTGATGGAGCTCAAGAAAGCGGCGGAGAAGGTTGACGATGTCTACTTGGCTCCCGATCCCGACCGAGAAGGTGAGGCCATCTGTTATCACCTGGCCGACGAGCTCGACGGTCCCAAGAAGAACATCCACCGAGTAATGTTCAACGAGATCACCGAGAGGGCTATCAAAGAAGCTTTTCAACACCCTGGTGAAATCGACAAGAACCTCGTCGACGCCCAACAGGCACGCCGTGTCCTCGACCGACTGGTGGGCTACCAGATCTCTCCACTGCTCTGGGATAAGGTGCGACGAGGGCTCTCCGCCGGACGTGTCCAGTCGGTAGCGCTTCGCCTCATTTGCGACCGCGAACGTGAGATCAGCGCCTTCGAATCCGAAGAATATTGGTCGGTTCACGCCGAACTGTCTGGGAGCGAGCCACCGCCCTTTAAAGCCAAGCTGGTCAAGATCGACGGGAAAACCATTGACATCAAGAACCAAGACGAGGCGGGTAGTGTCGTTGGTGAGCTCGAAAAACTGCCTTTCGAAATAAAGAAGATTACCGCAAAGGAGCGGCGTCGCAATCCCGTGCCACCCTTCATTACCAGCAAGCTCCAACAAGAGGCGTCTCGTAAGCTCGGATTCACCGCGAAGCGAACCATGATGATCGCTCAGCGACTCTATGAAGGGATCGAGCTCGGCAAAGAAGGTCCGGTGGGGCTCATCACTTATATGAGAACAGACTCGACCCGAGTGGCCGAAGAAGCGCTCACGGAAGTCCGTGAATACATCGTCGATCGCTTCGGGAAAGAAATGGTGCCACCCAAACCCAATGTCTATCGCAGCAAAAAAGGAGCCCAAGATGCTCATGAGGCCATCCGGCCTACTGGGGCCTTACGCGATCCCGAGGCCATGGCTTCTTACCTGGACAAAGACGAGCTCAAGCTCTACAAGCTCATCTGGAACCGATTTGTCGCATCCCAAATGCCCTCGGCCGTCTTCGATGAGACCGTTGTTGACATCGGAGCCGGACGTTTCAATCTGAGGGCTCGGGGGTCGGTTCTCAAGTTCCGCGGTTTTCTTGCTCTATACGAGGAGGGAAAAGACGAAGTCGCGCTGAAGAAAGACTCGGACGCCGATGAGGTCACGGGAGAACTACCCACACTGAAGGAAGGAGAGGTTCTTACTCTCCGATCCCTCAAGCCTGAGCAGCACTTTACCCAGCCCCCACCGCGTTTCACCGAAGCGACGTTGGTCAAAGAACTGGAAGAGCAGGGAATTGGTCGCCCCAGCACTTATGCTCAGATCCTCTCCATCCTGCAGAACCGCGAGTATGTGCACAAGAAGGAGAAAAAGTTCATCCCCACGGAACTGGGTATCCTCGTAACCGATCTCTTGTTGCAGAGTTTTGCCGACATCATGGAGAGCCAATACACGGCCCGCATGGAAAAACTCCTCGATGATATCGAGGATGGCCGCACCGACTACATCTCCACCATCGATGAGTTCTACAAGAAGTTCAGCAAGGACCTAGAGGACGCCAAGGCCAACATGACCAACGTCAAGGCCCAGGAGATTCCCACAGACGAAGTCTGTGACAAGTGCGGCTCCACGATGGTCATCAAGTGGGGTAAGTTCGGACACTTCCTGGCTTGCTCTGGTTACCCGGATTGCCGGAACACGCGCGAGATCAAGAACTACGAGGTCGAGGGCTCTGCGGATCCCGACGCCTTCGAGGGGGAGACGTGCGAAAAATGCGGTAAGGCCATGGTAATCAAAAAGGGACGGTACGGCCAGTTCCTGGCTTGTTCAGGCTATCCGGACTGCAAGAACACTCGACGCATCTTGAAAGGCAAGGACGGTGCGGTCGCTTCCAAAGCCGATAAGCTGCTGGACGAAAAATGCCCGAAATGCGAAAGTCAGCTCTTGCTCAAACAAGGTCGTTACGGCGAGTTCACCGCATGCAGCAACTACCCCAAATGTAAATTCATCAAACAAAAAGAAATCGGTGTGGGTTGCCCGAAAAAGGACTGTGGGGGTCAGGTCGTCGAGCGTCGTTCCCGCAGGGGTAAGTTGTTCTACGGATGCAGCAACTATCCTAACTGTGATTTCACTGTCTGGTATCTTCCCGTGGGCGAGCCCTGCCCCGAGTGTGGATATCCCATCGTCATCGAGAAAACTTCAAAAAGGGACGGCACCTACCACTCCTGCATCGAAGAAGATTGCTCCTTCAAGCGGACGGTAGAAAAATCACCAGCTTCGAGCTGATGGGGACCTTCACACAGCTCTTCGGGCACAACTAGCTCTGTCGACTCTTGGCCATGAAGGAAGTCACCATCATCGGAGGCGGCCTTGCCGGCACCGAGGCGGCGTGGCAACTCGCGCGCCGAGGCCTTCCGGTCCGCCTGTACGAAATGAGGCCTGTCCGGCGGACGCCGGTCCACTCAACGGATCTCCTCGCCGAGCTCGTCTGCAGTAACTCGCTGCGATCCGACTACGCCACCACCGCCCATGGGCTCCTCAAGGAAGAAATGAGACGACTAGGATCGCTCATCATGACGGCAGCCGAGAAGGCACGTGTGCCGGCGGGACAAGCACTGGCCGTGGACAGGGATATTTTCGCCAAGGCAGTTACCGAGGCCATCGCCAACGAGCCGCGCATCGAGCTAGAACGCCAAGAAATCCCCGTGATTCCTGGGGAGGGCACCGTCATCGTGGCATCCGGCCCTTTGACCTCGGAGTCACTCTCGGCATCGATCCGAGCTTTCACCGGGGAAGAGTCTCTCTATTTCTACGATGCCATCAGCCCCATCGTGGAGGCCGAGACCATTGACGAGAGCAAAGTCTTCAGGGCATCGAGGTACGGGAAGGGCGGCGATGACTACATCAATTGCCCGATGACCGTGAAGCAATACCAGCAGTTCTATGAGACGCTGATGACGGCAGCGACCATCGACATTCACAACATCGACCGCGAGATGTTTTTCGAAAGCTGCCTCCCCATTGAAGTAATGGCACGTCGAGGCTTCGACACGCTTCGCTTTGGCCCTATGAAGCCCGTTGGACTCGTGGACCCCCGCACCGGGAAGGAGCCTTATGCCGCGATCCAGCTCCGACAGGACAACATCGCCCGAAGTCTCTACAACATGGTGGGCTTCCAGAACCAGCTCAAGTGGGGCGAGCAAAAACGGCTGCTGCGTCTAATTCCCGGCCTTGAGAACGCGCAGTTCGTGCGCTTCGGTATGATCCATCGTAATACCTACATCAATGCGCCCGCCGTGCTGCAGGCCACATTTCAGACTCGGACCCGAGCCGACCTCTTGTTTGCCGGCCAGCTTTCCGGGGTGGAAGGCTATACGGAATCGGCCGCATCGGGTTTATTGGCAGGCGTGAACGCCGCGCATGTCGTTTTGGGCACGGAGCCCGTTACACCACCACGGACCACAGCCCTGGGAGCTCTTGCTCATTACATCTCGCACTCGGAATCAAAGAACTACCAGCCAACGAATATCGCTTTCGGGTTGCTACCGCCTCTCGACAAACGCGTTCGCGGTAAGTGGGAAAGAAAGAAGGCCATGGTCGATAGAGCCCTGGCCGCTATCGATGATTTCCGCGCCAATCTGCGAGAGCAGTCAACCACGCCCCTTGAGCTCGATCCAGGAGAACATTTTCCTCCCACTCGGGAGGCGAAGAAGGCCTCCCGTGCATAAAGCGGTCGAAAACTTCCTGGATGACCTCGAGCACCGAAAAGGCGTTTCCTTCAACACCGTAAAAAGCTACCGATCCGATCTCGTTCAGTTCATCCGGTTTCTATCTGCCGAATGGGGACAGTCCGAGAGTAACGTCCGACTCGATCGTGTCGATCCCCTTGCGCTGAGAGGTTTTCTTGCCCACCTTCACCGAAAAGGCACGGCACGGTCGTCGATTGCCCGGAAGTTAGCTGCTTTGAGGAGCTTTTTTCGTTTTCTGGTTCGGGAAGGACAGCTGACAATAAATCCCACTCGTCTCGTTTCCACCCCTCGCCTGGACAAAAAAATCCCAGCTCGTCTCGAAGAAAAAGAAGTCAGCAGGTTTCTGGAAGGACCGGATCTTTCCAATCCCCTTGGACGTAGGGATCGCGCCTTGCTCGAGCTCATCTACGCTACCGGTTTACGGGTGGGAGAGCTTGTCAGCCTCGATCGCGCGACGGTCGATCGGGACGAGATGTTGGTGCGGGTCCTGGGTAAGGGAGGCAAGGAGCGGATCGTCCCCTTCGGTGAGCCGGCCGCCGAATCGTTGGAACGATACCTAAAGGACCGCGCCGTTCTAGTTAGGCGCGGACCGGGGACCGATGCCTTGTTCCTGAACGCCCGCGGAGACCGTCTCACTGCAAGAAGCGTACACCGCATGGTGAGAAAATACCTAAATCAGGCAGCTCTTCATTCGGGTCTCTCGCCACACAGCTTACGGCATGCCTTTGCCACACATTTGCTCGAGAGAGGCGCCGACCTCCGTTCCATCCAGGAGCTTCTAGGACACTCCAGTCTCTCCACCACTCAGAAGTATACGCACCTTACCAAGGAGCACCTAGTGAAGGTGTATGAGAAGACGCATCCCAAGGCATGAATAGAGAACTCGAGAACTCAGAACCCGAGTACTCGAGAATGCGGACCTATGGTTGTGAAATCAGGATTCTGAGTGCTTGAGTACTCGAGTTCTCGAGTTCTCTATTAAAGAAGTCCTGCCGCTGCGGCATAAGTAACGATCTCCCCGGCCGACTGATAGCGGTCGGCAGGTTGTTTGGCCAAGCAGTGCAGAACTATCTCTTCGAGCGCCTCGGTAATCTCCGGTCGTTGCGACCGGAGTGGTGGGGGCGGCGTATAAAGATGGTGGAGTATGACGTTTCCTTCCGTAAAGGGAGGCTGTCCCACCAAGAGATTGTAGATCGTAGAGCCCAACGAGTAGATGTCCGACCGAGCATCGGTCGGCTCGCTTCGAGCTTGTTCCGGTGAGATGAACCGCGGCGTTCCCGACATCGAGGTCGCCCCCGAAACGCCTTTGACACTCTCAATATCAAGAGGCTGCGCCAATCCAAAGTCGACAATCTTCACGCGGTTTTCCGTCGTGAGGAGGATATTAGAGGGCTTGAGGTCCCGATGCACGATGCCACGGCGATGAGCGTGGTCTAGCCCTTGACAAACGGATACGAGGAAATGCATCACATCAGAAATAGACAGCTGCTTTTGATTGCGCAAACGTCGCGTGTAGCTCTCACCTTCGATCAGTTCCATGCAAATGAAGGCCTCATCACCATCGATGCCGATGTCGAAGATCGTAATGATGTTGGGATGATTGAGAGCTGCAGCGGCACGTGCTTCACCGAGAAGTTGATCGCGTGCTTTCGGATTCTTTGCAAGCTCCTCTGAAAGAACCTTGTAGGCCACCTCTCGTTTGAGCAGGCTATCGTAGGCTTTGTATACAGCTCCCATTCCACCTTTACCCAACAAAGACGCGCGAACATAGCGCTCACTTCGTTGTCCTGTCGGCGGACTAACGGATTTCGAGGCATTGAGCGTCGCTTCTCTTTGCTTCTGCTCATTGATCTTCTCGAGTATCTTCGCGTGGCGCTCCTTCACATCCCTAAAGCCATATTGAACGGCCAATATCTTGTGTAGAAGCTCAGCGGCTCGATTCAGTTCGCCTTCAGATTCCAGGGCCTCGGCTAGAACGTACCAGAGCTCGAGATTATCAGCCTCGACCGATCGTCCATTCAAGACCGACTCGAGCTTCTCGACTGCGAGAGAGCTCCAACCACGACGAACGAAAATCCGCGCAATCTGACTGACGGCCAAGAGATAGTTCGGGTCATCTCTCTCCACGCGTTGCAGATAGTCGACCATGAGCTTTTCGGAGTTCGACTCGGCAGCTGCCTTGGCGGCATCGAAGAACCGACCGGTCTCGGCAAACAATTTAGAGGCCCGTTCGAAATCTCCGAGCTCGGAATAGATCTCCGCAGCCTTATCGTAGAGCTTGGCTTTTTCAAAGAACTGAGCCGCGTGGTCCTTGGAACCGGCTCTCAAAGAAGCATCGGCCGCTTGAGCATAGGCATCGACTGATGCGTAGCATTCGGCGGCACGATCAAAGCGCCTGATCCCTTCAAAAAGCTCTGCGGCTCGAATCGGATCACCGCTCTCGATAAATGACTCCGCAGCAGCTTCGGGGTTCCCGGCAGACAAGTGGCGATCCCCCACCAATGAAGCTGCCGTTTTGGTGTCTCCAGATCGCGCGAACATCTCCGCCGCTTCTTGAGCCCGACCGGCTTTTTGGAGGAGCTCGGCAGCTCTACGTGTCTCCCCCAACCTCTCGGCAAGCTTGGCTGCAAAGAGGTACTGACCACCGGTCTCGAGGATTTTTGCAGCCTGCTCGAGCTTGCCGGCCTGCTCGAAGCACTTTGCCGCACGCTGGGAGAGTTGCGCCAGTTCGGCCCTATCTCGAGCACCGGCATAGTTCGCATCGGCTCCGCCCATCTCTACAATCTGACGTGCGAACATCTCTCCGGCGCTCGAATATTCCTGGGTCTTCTCGAAGGCGTCGCCCGCTTTGAGGTAGTCCCCGCTCGACGTGTAGATCTTTGCAGCCCTCTCATACTGGCCTGCTTTGACAAAGGCTTGAGCCGCGTCGAGAGACGAGCCGGCCTCCAGAAAAACCTCGGCGGCACGATCGAACTGCCCGGCTTCCTTGAAGAGCGCTGCGGCACGCTTCTTCTCGTCTGCCAGCACATACCACTCGGCGGCATAGTCTTTGCGCCCCATTCGGACACACAACTCTCCACACATCGAGTATTCCGCGGCCTTCTCGAAACAATCCAACGCCTTATTCAATTCTCCCGCTTCTTCGTATAAAAGGCCGGCACGAGGCCAATCTTTGGCGCTTTCAGCACGCTTTGCTTCGAACAAACGCCTGTGCGATTCCAGCTTGGGCGCTAGGTGGGTTTTGGCTTGTTCACCGATCCAGCCCTTGAGTCTCGACTGACGGGTCACAAACCGGGCAGCCCAGACAACAGCCAGAAGCCCCAAGGCGAGCTTCCCGTACTCCCAGTTAATGTATGTCGAGATCTGGTCCAAGAATCCGAATGGCATGTTCTATCTCACTCGAGATCCCTACAGGTAGGATTCCGCACGGAGGCCCACGCACGGAAACCACACCCGCACTAAATCCAAACCAACACCCTGGTAAAAGGGACTGTTGTAACTGGCGCGTCTATAGTATCTATCCTAAGATGCGAACCTCGATTGGTCAAAGACGTCCTGGAGGCTCGCCCCGTCACCGAAGGGCGTTCCTTTCTTTTCCGTCCGCGCAGAGATAACATGAGGCGCCATGTTGGATTTGAATTTTCTTATCGACAACCTTGACCGCGTGACCGAGAGCCTCCGCGACCGCGGAGCCGAGGTCGATCTCTCTGGCATCCAAGAGCTGAATGAGAAAAGGAAAAAGCTCCAAACCCGTGTGAGTGAGATGCGACACGAACATCACCAGGAATCTCAGCGCATGGGTCAGCTATTCAAGGAACAGAAAAAGGACGAGGCAGAGGCCCTCCGCGCCCGATTGAGAGAGGCCTCCGACGCGATCAAGGCGGAAGAGGAACAGCAAAAGGAAATAGAGAAGAGCTTGCGCAGCCTATTGCTGACGATTCCCAACCTGCCCCACGAAACTGTCCCCGTGGGCCGTGACGAGTCGGCAAACGTGGAGGTTCGTCGAATCGGTCGTCCTCGCGAATTTTCCTCCAAACCTCGTCCACATTGGGAGATAGGGGTGGAGCTCGGGATTCTGGATTTTGATAGAGCCGCCAAAATCTCTGGTGCTCGTTTTGCCGTTTACATGGGAGCCGGAGCTAGACTCGAGCGAGCCCTCATTCAATTCATGCTGGATCTCCAGACACGTGTCAACGGCTACAAAGAGGTCCTCCCGCCGTTTCTCGTCAACGCCTCGGCTCTCGAAGGTACGGGCAATTTGCCGAAATTCGAAGAGGATCTCTTTAAAGTTCGCGATCGGGACCTCTACTTGATCCCTACCGCCGAGGTACCGCTAACGAACCTTCATCGAGAGGAGATTCTGGACGCCGAACGCTTACCTATCCGCTACACGGCTTACACCGCCTGCTTCCGCAGTGAAGCGGGCTCTTATGGCAAAGATGTCCGTGGGCTCATTCGGCAACATCAATTCAACAAAGTGGAGCTCGTCACGTTCACGACCCCCGACGAATCTTTCAACGAGCTGGAACGAATGACCCAGAATGCGGAGGAAGTGCTGAAACGTTTAGAGCTTCCTTATCGGGTGGTCACGCTTTGTACAGGCGACATGGGTTTCGCTTCCACGAAGACGTACGACATCGAAGTCTGGCTACCCGCACAAGATACTTATAGGGAAATAAGCTCCTGCAGCAACTGTGTCGATTTCCAGGCTCGGCGCGCCAAAATTCGGTATCGCCCGGAGCCCAAGTCCAAGCCCCGATTCGTTCATACGCTCAACGGGAGCGGCCTTGCGGTCGGACGGGCGACGCTCGCCATTTTGGAGAACTTCCAAAACGAGGATGGGTCGGTAAGTATCCCGAAGGCGCTGCAACCCTATTTTGATGGCCAGGAACTAATCTCGGCGGAAAATCGCTGAGTCGGCTTTCCGAGCACCCCCGCTGTATTCGTGACTGCTGCATGCGGGGCGTTCACGGGACATCAGAACGCCCCTTGGTTAGTTGGCTTGTTGAGGGGGGCTTGCGTGTTTGGCGATCGCCTCGACCGAAGCGGACTCCACTACTGGCCCACTGACAGTATCCACACTTGAGCCGAAGAGCGGCGCCGGTCGCCCCAGGAGATACCCCTGCCCATAGTCGATACCGAGCTCTAGAAGAGTCTCGAGCTCTTCGGGACGCTCGATCCCTTCCGCAATGATGGTGGAGCCCATCTTGTCGGCGAGAATCTTGAGCGCTCGCACCATCTCCCGTCGCACATAACTCGTATCGATTTCACGGATGAGCTCTATATCGAACTTGAGATACCGCGGATTGAGATGGGCGATTTTCTCCAAACCGGAATGCCCTGCACCGATGTCGTCGACGGCAATAGAAAATCCCATTTTGGTGAAATTGCTCACGGCTTCACCGAAGAGGGAGTAATTCTCGATGGCGTATTTTTCGGTCAATTCGAAAATCATCTGTTCTGGACTCAACCCAAGCTCACCTAGCTTCTCGACGAGATCTTCACTATGAAAATCTGGGTCATACATCGAAGACGGCAAAATATTGATGAAAAGCTTGGCCGCCTCAGGTAACCCCTTCGAGTTCACTAGAGCTCGTCGACGGCACAAACGATCCAGCTCAAAGACCAAGTCAGCCTCACCGGCTACCTCGAACAGATGGAGCGGGCTTTGGAGGGGCGACCCTTCAGGCCCCCGCGTGAGTGCCTCGTATCCGAGAATGCTCTTGTCACGCATCTCGACGATGGGCTGAAAAAAAGTTCGCACTTCATCGTTGAGAAGTATCTCCTGGAGCTGAGCGCGATTCTTGAATCGGTGCTGCATTCTTTGAAGGCGGACACTTTCCCATGCCTCTTGGATCAATCGAGCGATCAGTCTTTCCGGCATAACGAGCGGGTTGAACAGAACGAGAGCCGAGCCCACCGCAACCTGCAGACGCTCCCTAAGATAAGGCGAAGCTAGCTTGTCCAAGGATTGGTTGAGGCATTCCTCAACCCGATTCGCTACAAAATGGAGCTCAGATATGCGCACCGTTTTCTTCGAGTGGCGTTGAGAAAGGAACACCAAAAAAGCGTCACCGCCTTTGTCACTCGTTGCCACGATGTCGGTTGCGCGAACTTCTGCACCACGTAGATCCACGATGAGATCAGACGCTGCGGCGAGGACTTTCTCAAAGGCTTTGGAGCCGTAGTCGTGCTCCACCTGACTTAGCTGCGAAAGGTCGATGAGCAATACCCCTAAGCTTCCATGCTGATCCAAGATCACGAGAAGCTCGTCGAGGCGATCGCGGTAAGGCACTGCGCTCGAGTGGGTTGTCACCATGAACTCTCCGGCACCAAAAGACAAAAAACGCTCGTAAACTGCTTAGCCGGAAGTTGTGACTGCAAGAACTGTGCTCAATAATCCTGGCACTGCGATGGAACACCAAATCAACCCTATGAGATATCTCCCTAATTTACAATGACTTAGACGATGCCGTTTCAAAGATGACTGCCGTGCGTTGCCGTTTCCCCTCGTTCGGGGAGAGAGGAAAACCCTACATTGGCGTAGTCTTTCTGCCACCGGCGACCTAAAACACTGAGCCACCACAAGGTTTGTCCCTGAGCCCCCTTTTGAGGAACTCGAGAACTCAGAATCAAGGCACGCGCGCCTTGTGCTGCCTTCGTCGTAGTAAACTCAACTCTGTGCAGTTAGAATGGCTAAATACCGGAGGGATGGCCGAGCGGCTTAAGGCGGCGGTCTTGAAAGCGGATCAGGCCATCACCCGGAAGCTCCGTGAATCCAATGGTTTGTGAGCAGGAACCTGTAGTTAGCGGCTTGCTCGTTGGCCTCCGTTGGCCCTCGATGGCCGCCCTTGGCGGCGAAAAGCGACTGCAGATCGACTGCA
>JAUVQL010000238.1 GCA_030598165.1 Acidobacteriota bacterium
AAGCCACTAGTCGTCAAGGGTCGTTTCGGAGATGCGACCGTCTTCGAGGCCCTTCATATCATCGGGTGGCTGAAGAAGACCGGTTGCCTTCGGATCGAAGCTCCTCCAGTCCGTGGCTTCGTATTGATTCGAAAAGGTCTGGTCGTCAGCGCCTATACGCGATCCACCATGGGCCGTATGCTGGAGCTCGGGCAGGGCCCGCAAAAAGGTGACAAAGACGATTGGATCCAGCACCAAATCCTACTTGCCCTCAATGAGTTCTCCGACCTCACCGAAGGTGAATTTTATTTTTTCCAAGAGAGTGAATTGAAAGCCCCGGAGCTTGGCTCCGTGAATTTGTCGAATATCGTCCTCGACCATGGCCTCAAAGCAGATCAACTCGCACTCATCCTAGCCCACCAGCGGGATGAGACCCATCATGCCGTTCCAAAGCTTGAGCCGCTCCCAAAGGAACCACCTAGACAAGCCGCCGCCCGTCATTCAGTGTTCAGCAAACCGACTTCTTCGGCGGAGTCGTCGCTGACTACGGTTTTATTTGTGGACGATGAAGCACCGGTAAGAGAAACTGTGAGCGGCGCGTTGCAGCACGCAGGCTACCACGTTCGGGAAGCATCTTCTCCTGCAGAGGCTACTGACGCTGCGATGGAGCTGGTCCATTCCGCGCACGCACGTTTCATTGTCGTCGTCGATCTTGGGATGCCGACCACCGACAAGCGGAGCTTCGAGGGTGGACTCGAATTGGTTCAAAAACTATTAGAGAGCGGCATCGATGTTCCCATCCTGCTCACCACCGAGAAGCTCTCCGATGACTCTAGAGACATCGCCAAGCGACTGGGGGTTCGAAAAGTCATTTTTAAACCGTCGCTGTCGAAACTGAACCCAAAGCAATATCAATCGGATCTCCGCTCGTTCGCCTCGGTGATCATCAAGCTACTGAAGGAACTGGACCCGACGGCAGCAAAAACTCTTAAAAAGGTGGTCGATAATGGAACGGATCCCTGGGCGCTACACGTTCTCACCTCCATGGGTGAGCAACTGACCAATCCAGAGCGTTCCATCAAAATCGCCAATCATGTACTTCCAGTGGCCGCTAGCATCGCGCCAAAAGACAACGGAGATCAAGACCTATTGGAAGAAGGAACGAGATTTCGTCCCCCTGACAAGTCGCATTTGCGCAAGCACGAACGGATTGGCTCGCTCAAGATCGAAGCTAGGTTCAACAGAGGAAATGACATAGGGGAAGGCCTCCTTACCGATCTCAGTGAAAAGGGAGCTTTCCTGCAAACAAGCCGACTCTTTCCGATCGGTGATTTCCTCAGACTTCACATCATTCTCCCCTACCAACTGGGAGAAGTCTCGACAGAAGCGCGCATCGTCTGGCTCAGCTATGCAGATGACAATCACGACCCGTCGCCTCACGGCATGGGCCTCGCCTTCGTAGGCCCCTTCGTTTAACTGGTGACTGTCACCGGTCAAACCACTGATTACAGTTCCGTTTACAGTGGTGACTGTCACCAAAGATCCATTTGCTTCTGATCCTGACTGCGAAATCGGCTCGTATCGAGCTCGGAGCTTCTGTCTCCTAGTCCGAATCGGCGGCAAGCAACTTGGAACCGTTTCTCCAAGATCTCGGCGTACGGACCCGACCCACGCATCCGCACTCCGAATTGAGCTTCATAGAGCTTGCCACCGCGGGCCTCACGAAGGAGTTGTAGTACGTGGGAAACCTTGGTCGGATAGTTGGTCTCGAGCCACTCGGTGAAGAGGTCCTTTACTTCCATCGGAAGGCGAAGGAGGATGTATCCTGCAGAAGTCGCCCCGGCTTTGGCACTCGCCTCCAAAATCGCTTCCATCTCCGCATCGTTCAACCCAGGGATCATGGGAGAGGCAAGAACACCTGTCGGAACGCCCGCCTGGACGAGCGCTTCCATCGCTTGAAGGCGCCGTTCTGGAGTGGGAGCTCGCGGTTCCATGACTCGGGCGAGACTCCGGTCGAGGGTGGTCAACGACACCATGACGTTGGCCAGGTTCTTCTCCGCCATAGGGCCCAGAATATCGAGATCTCTCAACACCAGGTTCGATTTGGTGACGACACTTACCGGATGCTCGAGCTCTGACAGTACTTCCAAGATGCGCCGAGTAATTTGGAGCTTTCGCTCGGCGGGCTGGTACGGATCCGTATTGGCTCCCAAGGCGACGGCCTCACCACACCGATACCCGACACGACTCAATTCTATGCGCAGTAATTCAGGGGCGTTCGGCTTCGAGAAAATGCGACTTTCGAAATCGAGTCCGGGAGACAGTCCCATAAAAGCATGAGTCGTACGCGCGAAACAGTAGATGCACCCATGCTCACAGCCTTTATAGGGATTGATGGATCGGTCGAACGGTACGTCGGGTGAATCGTTTTTTGTGATGATAGTTCGTGCCTTCTCAGCAGTCACTTTCGTCTTGATGGAGGGGATCTCGGTATCGGCACTTCCCCAGCCATCATCGAAAGGGACTTGTTGAAACTTTTCGTACCGGCCGGTGGGATTGCTCACCGCGCCACGTCCTCGTCTTTGCCTATTTTGCGACATTGCTCTATCCGATAATACATAATACGAGCTGCGGAGGCCCAGAAGACGACAATGAGCTCACAAAAGACTTACGACGCACTCGGCGTAGGAGTCGCGGTACGCGACATAGCGGTCTGGCTCGACGAGTTCCCTTCATCTAATAGGAAGTACCAAGCTCGGGATCTATTCGAGGTCGGCGGCGGTCCCGTCCCGACGGCTCTCGTCACTTTGGCTCGATTGGGTAACCGCGTCGGATTTGCGGGTGTCGTTGGTGATAGCGCGTCGGGACGATTCATCGCCGAGAGTTTGCGGAAGGAAGAAGTGGATACGGGCGGTGTCGTCTTCCGAAAGGGATTTCAATCTCCCTCGAGCGTCATACTCGTCGAGAACGGCCGGAGAACGGTACTCGAGTGCTTTCAATACGATCTACCCCTGAGCATTGACCAGCTAGACGCAAACAATGTGACCTTCGATCAATGCCGTTTTTTTGTTACCGACGCACGCTTGCCCGAAATCCAAACCGAGGGGGCTCGTCGGGCTCGAAGACTAGGTGGGCAGGTTGTCCTCGATTGCGGCCATC
>JAUVQL010000082.1 GCA_030598165.1 Acidobacteriota bacterium
AACGGCGCCGATGGAAGCCAAGAGGCAGATCCCTAGGAACGTCCCCGCGAAAGGAATGAAAAGGACGGGATCGATGAATAACGCGACAAGCTCTGCGGCCAGGAACAACGTCGCGCCCGTGTTGCACCAGCGTGCCGCTAGACCGGTGGTGCCCAGTCCCCAAAGGAAAAGCAAGATCGCGCCAAGAAACGCAAGAACCGTCCTCAGCGATGGGAGAGCCCGGCCGCGGTGAATTTCAACGCGGTCGATTCGAAGTCGTCCATCGTTCGTTGCGGCCGGAAATTCGATTCGGAGTCCCGAGCGCCATCCGATGGGGGCCGGGGCAACGAGTCTCGTCTCCGTCCATGTATCGCCAAGGGCTGCTTCGACCTCGGAATCGCCCGCTCGAGCAAGGGGCAAGACTCCGGCACCCTGCTCATCCAATGAAGCCGTAATGGTGATGCGCCAGTTGGTTCCTCCTCCGAAATCTCCCAAATCGAGTTGGGAACCCCTCAAGGCGCGCCGAAAAGTGACGCCCCTCTCGGCGTCGAAGGAAGCGAATCGCTCGACCAGAGTTGTCTCTCGGCCCGATCCCAAGTCGATGTCCAATTCGGGTCGAGCCACGTAAGCAATGCTGAAGCCCGAAACGCCGACGATCACGAGAACCAAAGTCTTCCACTGGAGAACGATCTCTAGCCCTTGCCGAGCCGCCAAGCCTGTGGCGAGGAACCATCGATGCAATAGCTCCACCAGAGAAGGAAAGAGCCGGGTCATGGCGAAAGCGACGAAGGTAAGGAGCAGGAGTGGGATGACGGCTACGGCCATGTAGCCTCGCGCCCATGCATAGGCTACACCCATGAGACAGGCGACCATCAGGCCGTAATGGAATGCGCTGCGCGGGCGAAGCCCGACTTGAACAAGGGTCCCAAAAAACAGGCAAAGCGTCAGGCCCGCGAGCACAACTTGTCGAAGAGACGGGAACCCCCAAACCAACGAGGAGCCTCGAGGCGACCAACGTGCCTCGTGAACCCGAACGCCCAAGGATCGTTCGTCGGAGGGTCCGGGTTTGAAGGTCTCCGAGCGCAAACAAACCCTAATATCGGAGCTCCACCATCCTCGTGCCTCGACGGGAATTTGGACGGTTTCAACGCGCCGGTGCGCTTCGAACCGTTGCGTCGTTCCCGGAGCTTCGAGAACCACCATTGGGCTCTTCTGACCTCTTGGACGGAAGCCGGCGATGTCGAGCTCTACCTGGCCCCGGCGTCAGGGTCCAAGGTCCGGAAAAGTGACGCAGCTTCTAGCCCGACTCCAACGGTAGTGGCCTTCGCCGTCGTGGAATCCCTCGACGAATGGCGCACTCCAAAACGCATTGCCGACCGGTACGACAAGAGGCCGGCTGACTTGATAGCCAAGGCTTACAGCAACGGCAGAGGATAAGAAGAGCCAAAGGAGCGCTTTACCCCCGCTTTGTTTTTGGGAGGTCTTCGTCTCTGAACGGACCGAATTAGCCGTTGCGGTTGAAGCTCCGGGTGGGTCTTCTTGAAGCATTTGAGAACGGATCCTAGCACGTAGCATCGAGACCACTGAAGTGGCTGTCGCTTTGCTACCACCGAAACGGTCGGCCGTGCTACTCTCTATCCGGTTTCCGTTTGATCTCGCGTCGGGAGCGATTCGTTTGGCAACAAAGCATAAAGAGTTCCCTCGTTGGCATCCTTCGGCCAGGCTCGGCAAGAACCTGGCATGGATTGCTTGGGTCAACGCCGTCGCATCACTTCTCACCAACGGTTATTACTGGAATTGGCTCGAGCCGGCGGTTTCCCGCAAGGCTCTCGTCGTTCTCAGCCTCGCTGTCGCAGTTACCGTCTCTGCTTGGATTAGATATGGAGTTCCTTCCTCCCGCGATGGTTGGGTGAAGTTGACGCGCCGTCTTGCGGTGCCCGCATTGATCCTCCTCATTTTGGTGGCAGCCTTTGGACTTCGTCTTTGGGGCATTACCTCCGGCCTTCCGCAAAGCTACGTCCCCGATGAGTACGACTATGTCCACTCCGCCCTAAAGATGTTGAAAACGGGGGATTTCAATCCAAGGTGGTGGTACTACCCGTCGCTTCAGCCTTACCTTTGCACGGCTACCTATCTTGCCGTCTTCCTTCAGAAGCTTCCGAGTGGCCAATGGGCAAACATCCACCAGGTCACGGAGGAGGACATGCTCTATTGGGGCCGCTTCTTAGGTGTCGTCGCCGGCACCTTGACGGTCCTCTTGACGTTCGTAGTGGGAAGACTCCTCTTCTCGACGAAAGTCGGCCTCCTGGCTGCTGCGTTGTTGGCCGTTTCTCCAGGTGCCGTAGAGCACTCTCAGTACAACAAGCCCGACGCCGTCTTGTATTTTGCCGTGGTGGTGAGCATCATCGTGACACTTGCCTACCTCGATAAAGGAGGTCGCAAGTTTGCGTTCGCTTGTGGTATGGCCATCGGGCTTGCCACGGCAACGAAATATAACGGCGTGTTGTTGGCCGCACCTTTTTTGATGGCTGTGGTGATTCGGCACAGGAAGCGACTGTTCTCCGAGGCCGATATCTACTTGGGAGCCGTTGGTGCTGTACTGACCTTCGTCGTCATCAATCCCTATTTCCTTGCGGGTTTTCCAAAGTTCCTCGAGCACGTCTCCTTCGATATCTACAGTTATGGGTACCTTGGCCGACCCGGTGCCGAGGGAGAAAACAACTGGTACGGCCACGCTGTTTATACGGCTCGATATGGTGCGGGTCTCTGGGTGTCCTTGTTCGCGGTTGCGGGTCTCGCTGTCGCTTTGTATCGACCTAGCGGACGCTTGGCCGTTTTTTTAACCTTTCCTATCCTTTTTTACGCTCACTACAGCGCTCAGCGCATCAACTGGGCAGGTAACCTCATTGCTGTCTATCCCTTCCTTGCGATTCTGGCCGCCTACGCCGTCCATGAGTTATTGGCTTGGGTCTTCTCACATAGACCAGCGAAGCGCTACCTCACCTTCGAGCCCTTTGCCGCAGTAGCTATGCTCATGGTCTTGGTTTGGACTCCCTTGAAAACGTCCATTCTGTACAACACCCGGTTGACACTTCCCGATACCGGCAACGTCGCGCGTGAGTGGCTCGATGGAGCTTTTCCTCCGGGGACTCATTTTGCGGTCGAGCGACACGCACCGGTTCCAAATCGGAAGAAGTACAAGGTGATGCAGGAGGCGCGGATTATTCGAAAAGCACTCAGGAGCTACCGAGAGCTCGGCGTCGAGTATATGGTGGTCTCCTCACAAGTATACGAGCGTTTTGGGCCGGAGCATCGCATCAGCAAGGCGTATGAGCGGGTGTTTGGAGCCTGCCCGTTGGTCAAGGAGTTCGAGCCCGTCGAAGGGGAATTGCAGGGACCCACGATCCGAGTGCTCAAAGTGCCTCCTGGCTAGCTTGGCCGAGCTCAGAGCGCGAATCCCATGACGCCTTCGGCGACGAGGTCATCGCCAAGGAATGCACTCATCTTGAGGCTTCCGAGACGGCCGCGCATCTTCCGGACCTCACCTACGATCTGTAAGGAAGATCCCGCGGGAACCCTCTTGTCGAACCGGATGTCGTCGATCGATCGAAAGAGGATGGTCCTGCCTCGGTTCTCCTCGGGAAAGAGCACCAAGACGGCGCCCACTTGTGCCATGGCTTCGGTCAAAATGGTGGGCGGGAGGTAGGGCATTCCGGCATCGTCTCTGAGGAGAAAGGTGTCAGTGTCTCCTACGCGGACCACACCGATGATCTTTTCTCCTAGTATGATCTCGTGGACCTCGTCGACGAATAGGAACGGGTCTCGATGAGGAAGGATCTTTTCGATCTCTCTACGGTCGAGGACCGGGCTCACGGTTCCTCCCTTTTTGCTTCGGTGCCATCCCGTAGATCGAAAACGAGGAAGTACTGGTAGGGAAGGAAGGTATGTTCCTCGGCAAGCTTGAAGCCTACAGCTTCGGCCTCTGCAACGAGACGTTCCCTGGGCACACGATAGCGACGGGTGGGGCCGACGGGATCCTCTTTGTCACTATAGAAGTCGATAATGGCCAAGCGACCGTCAGATTTCAACACCTTCTTGATATTCGACAGCAGCGCCTTGGGCGATCGAAGCTCGTGGTAGACATCGACGAGAAGCGCTAGGTCGACGGTGCTTGCGCCGAGGCGGGTGTCATTCTCCTGGGAAAGGACCGTTGTGACGTTAACGAGACCGATCTCCCCCACCTTGCGTTCGACGAATGCCAGCATCTCCTGCTGGATGTCCACTGCAAACAGACGGCCGTCCGGACCGGTTGCCTTGGACAGGAACGGCACAAAATAGCCGGAGCCCGTTCCGATATCAGCGATATTCGAGCCGGATTCGATTTGAAGAGCCTCGACCACTTGAATCGGCTTTTGCCAATCGTCTCGGCTCTCCCTCTCTAAAGCGTCGATGTCCCGGGGGCTTCTGAGACGAGAGTTCTGGGCCGAGGCCAAAGCGCTCGCCCAGATGAGCACAGCAAATATGAGCAGAGATAATCTCACCGGCGCTTCCCGGACTTCACTATAACACAGGCGCCGAGCGACGCACTCAAAGGGGTCAGGCCTCTCGCCGCGGGCTTGCCTTTGGCCGTGACGCCTGACCCCCCAACTTCAACGCGTCAGTCGACGGGCTGTTGGAGGAGCTCGGTGTCATCAGACTCAACGGGGACCCGAATCTCTTGAAGAGCTCTTTCGCTATTTGAATGAGTCAAGCTCCACGTTGAGGTCAAGCGGTCAGACGTCGACCTTGACGTTACCGATTGACCTACTTGCAGTTAATCTCCCATTTATTCAACAACTTGTGGACAATCAGCGTCTAACTCGGTTGTTATCCCCGTTTCTGCACTACTGGAACCGACTCGGGCTGCGCTATTAATGGATGGCATGCCAGGATATCCGTTGGGCAGAGTGTCGTCTTTCCTCGAGCGAGGCTCCCCTGCAACCAGGTGAAAAACATGAATCTTAGAACACCAGGTCCAATACCTTGTCGACCAGAAATCCTCGAAGCCGTCAGCCGACAGATGGTGAGCCATCGTGGGCCCCGAACAGCAGAGCTCCATCGGAACATCGTGCAAGGGCTCCAAGCCTTCTTGGGGTCGGAGCGGGATTTCTTTTTGCTAACCGCTTCCGGCTCTGGGGGGCTGGAGGCGGCGGTGGTCAACACCTTGTCACCGGGTAATCGTGTTCTCGGTGTCAGTGCCGGGGCTTTTGGCAACCGCTTTCGTTCCATCGCCGAGACCTATGGGGCTGATGTCATCCGCCGCGATTTCGAGTGGGGGCGCGCCGCCGACCCCGGAAAGATCCGGGAGGCCTTTCGGTCCAACAAGGGCTTGCGGGCGGTGCTCCTCACCCACAACGAGACGTCGACAGGAGTGACGCATCCTCTTGCCGAGATTTGCGAGACGGTTCGAAACGAGAGCGACGCCCTCATCCTCGTCGATGCAGTTTCGAGTCTCGGTGGAATCGA
>JAUVQL010000065.1 GCA_030598165.1 Acidobacteriota bacterium
GATACAGATTTTCCTTACTCCCGAAGTGATAATTGACAGCGGCAACATTCGAACTTGCCTCGCCCGCGATGTCACGAACGGAGGTCCCTCTGAAGCCTTTTTCCGCAAAGAGTTTCCCTGCCGCGGCGAGGAGATTTTGCATGGTTTGCTCACCTTTACCGCTGTGTGCCGTTGTAGGACCTAACTCCATACATTCCTCGCAAAAAGAACAGAAGATATCAAATAGACGTTTCAAATTCAAATTTAAAACAGTAGTTTAAAATTGACCAAATTGGTCTAAGATTTTTTTTTACAGCAGGTGAGGGAAGTTGTTCATTGACTTTCCTGCTATGCGCCGGCGATCCTCCAGCCGACAGGCAAAACTTCAGGCCCTTCAATGTGTTGGCGACTAGGCAGACCTTGATGTTGTTTTATGGGGTCAGTCCTGGAGAGTACGATGTAACAAACTCGATGAATTTCGACACTTCAATCATGTCTTTACCTTTGAAACGAATACTGTGGGAGTCGATACGTTCGACGATGGGAAGGTATTCCAGAAAGAGCGGAGGAAGGTAGTTCTTGAAACTGATCTCGAGCTCTACCGGGCTCTCTATCTCGTAGGGCTTGAAATCAGAGAGTCGCCCGAGCGCTCGTTTGACCGAAGCACGGATGACGTCATTGGCCGCCTCGGGAGTCAACGTACGGGCTGAGTGGAAACTGTAGGCCCACTTGACGACTGCTCCTTCGATGTCGCCGAGGAGATCTTTGGCCTCTTCGATGATTGCATCATCACCGGATATCATAACGATCGGTACTCCGAAGTGGCCGGCAATTGCCGCGTTGATGACAGCCTCAGGGACCGAATTGCCATTGAGACGAACATCGGTAAGGCGCCCGCTCGAGATGGTGTGGGCGCGTACGCCTTTCTTGTTGTGGGTGCCGGAGTGATAGCCAATAAAAATGGCTGCATCGAAAGTCTCATCGATACCCTGCATCATCATGAGCGGTCTCGGCCAGGACCGGACGATTTGAATATCTTTAGGCAGCTTATCGATGAGGATATTCTCGCCGTTCCCATGGGAGTCGCTGACGAGAATCTCACTTGCCCCAGCGGAACGTGCCGCTTCAATGGCCGCAAGAAGCTCGTTGGTCGTCCATTCTCTGGCGCGCTGGTACTCGAATCCGCTCGGGCCTAGATGGTCACCTGTAACGACGCCGGCAATGCCTTCCATGTCGACAGAAATGTAGACTTTCATATCCGCGTAACCCTTTGTCGTCATCAATAGGAGTGCCAACAGTAATGCCGCTCTACGAGCCGAAGTTCCCATGGTTCACCTTCCTTTGAATATGTTCCGTGATGATGCCACATTTGTATGCTAAATTCACGGAGCCGGCAAGCTGCAGCGGTACAGTGTCAGTCAGTAAGGAGGTCGAATGAAGCTCGAGCCTTTTGAAATGGAACGCATGCAATCCACGTGGGAGAACATCGTCGAGTTTGACATGAGTGAGAGCGGCGTTCAGCCAGTCACTCTAAGGGAGCTCGTGGAGATGGGCTTCGACCTCGAAGGCGCAATGGATACTCCTCTTGGCTACAGTCAATCAAACGGAACGCCGGAGCTTCGCGGGCTTCTTTGTCGGCATTACCCGGGGGCGTCCTTGGAGCATGTCGAGGTGACGAACGGAACGTCGGAGGCCAACTACCTTATAGCCGTGAGCCTTTTGAAACCCGGTGACCAGTTTGCATTGCAGGTTCCGAATTACATGCAAATGTGGGGGATTCCCCGGGGAGCCGGTGCCACGGTCAACCGCTTCCACTTGCAGTTGGATCGCAATTGGGAGGTCGATTGGGAAGAGTTCGAGGCCGCCGTCAATGACAAAACGCGCCTCGTCTATATTTCCAATCCCAACAATCCCACCGGATCGGTCCTTTCCGAAGAGGCTATGAAACGTATTGTCACGCGTTGTGACGAAGTAGGGGCCTATCTACTTGCCGACGAGGTGTACCAGGGCGCCGAGTTCGACCGCGAGCTGACACCGAGCTTTTGGGGTATGAGCGAGCGTGTCATCGTGGCCAGTGGGTTGTCGAAAGCTTATGGAATTCCTGGCGTGAGGATTGGCTGGATAGTCGGACCACCGCAGGTTGTGAGTGAATGTTGGACTCAGCACGATTATCTGACTATCGGCCCCAATAAACTCTCCGATGCCATCGCGCGGGTCGCCGTCGGCCACCGAGAGAAGCTTTACGAGCGAACGAGACGCCTCTTACGCGAAAACCTTTCTGTTTTTAGAGAGTTTGTTGGCGAATTCAAAGGATTCTTGGCGTTTAGAGAACCGGTAGCAGGAGCGATTTGCCTGGCCCGTTACCAGCACGACATTCCGAGCTTGGAGCTTGCGGAAAGAATACGCACGCGGCAAAACACACTTGTCGTTCCAGGAATACATGTCGGCCTGGAAGGACACCTTAGAATCTGGATTGGAGGAAAGCCCGATTTCCTGAAAGAGGGTCTCCGACGTATCGGCAATGAGCTTAGGAAGCTATCATCGTAAAGACGAAGCCGCAAATGAACGCGAATAAACGCAAACCTGACAACTCGAGATCTTGGGCGAGTCGATAGACAAAGGGTCGAAATCCCACCCCGTGAACGGCTCCGCGGCTTTCGAATGTGACCGTAATTATGAATCGGGGTACTTAGCCACGCCTCGATTGGACTTTCCCCTTGAGCCATTCACACCACTCGTTTATGCCCGCGTTCGTGGTACAGGAGGTTTCGAATATTTCGAGGCTGGGGTTGATGTCGAGAGCATTTCGCTTGATGGCTTCGGGGTCACAGTTCACGTAGGGTATCAAATCTATCTTGTTGATGATCAATACGGAAGCGTTTCTGAACATGGCAGGATATTTCTTTGGCTTGTCGTCACCTTCAGTGGTCGAAAGGATGACGACTTTCTCGTCTTCACCTAGATCATAATTGGCCGGACAGACGAGATTGCCTACGTTTTCGATGATCAATAGCTCTACATTGGCTAAGTCCATTTCCGAGAGGGCATCTCTCACTAGCCGGGCCTCCAAATGGCAACCCCCATGAGTAATGATTTGTGCCACCGGAACCTTATAGCGAGCTACGCGCTGCGCATCGTAATCGGTTTGCACATCGCCCTCGATGACCGCAACCGGTAGGGAACCGTCGAGCGTTTCCAAAGTTCGCTCCAAGATACTTGTTTTGCCTGAGCCCGGTGAGCTCACCATATTCAGACAGTAAATGTTGTTGCGAGACAAGAGCTCACGGTTTTGTTGTGCAAGCTCATCGTTTTTCTCCAGGACGCGGCGTTCGATTTTGATGATGCTCATTGTTTCTGTCCTATTCATCTTCTAGAGCAACCTCGACGACTTCGAGCTCGGTACCCGTGATGAACTGCACATCCTTGCTTCCGCAAGAAGGGCAGACATAGACTGAATCGTCGTCTTTGGAAAACGTCTTTTCACACGCGAGACATCGCGCCTCAACTGGGACATTTTCGATGTCCAATCGAGCACCACGTAGCGGTGTGTCGCCCACAATTGAGCTAAAGCAGAAATCCAACGATTTCGGCACGATTCCCGAGAGAAGGCCGACTCGAATCTTGACGGACCGAACGGCACCGTTCGACTCATCGGGTAGGTGCTGCAACACGATATCAATGATGTTTTGCGCGATGGAAAGTTCGTGCATGTCCTAATGCTAGGTTGGCCCCGCCCCACTGTCAAAAAGCCGGAATTCCGTTCCGCATTCTGAGTTCTCGAGCTCTCGAGTTCTTGAGTTCTGACAGTGTATTACAGGTTAAAACACACTACCCTGGTTTCGGTCATTTCCTGAAGGGCAAATCGGATTCCCTCACGGCCGATACCGCTAAGCTTCCTACCCCCGAAGGGCATGACGTCGAGGCGATAGTCGGTGGAGTCGTTCACGATGACAGCTCCCACATCGAGCCCTCGGATGGCCTTGTAAGCGTCGCGGAGGCTTTCGGTGAAGATCGCTGCATGAAGACCGTAGTCGACCCGGTTGGCCTGGGTTATCGCTTCATCGAGGGATCCCACTCGGTAGAGCGAGACAACGGGACCATAGACTTCATCGTTATCCAGGCGAGTCCCCTCCGGTACCTGCTCGAGCACCGTTGGCGGGTAGAGTACATTGTCTCTTTTCCCACCGGTCAACAGCTTGGCGCCCTTTTCGACCGCTTCATTGACCCAAGCCTCTACGCGTAGCGCTTGGCTCTTGTTGATCATTGTGCATACGTCTGTTTTCTCGTCGAGGGACGATCCCGCAACGAGGTTTGAAACGTGCCCGATGAACTGATCTCGAAAAGTTTCGTAGCAATCCTGGTGAACGAACACGCGTTGCACACCGAGGCAATTCTGCCCGGCTTGAGCGTACCCACCGTCCGAAATCGCGGGAACCGCACTTCCGATGTCGGCGTCGGCATGGACGATCACGGGCGAGTTGGAACCGAGCTCCATTGAGAGCTTCTTGATGCCTGCGATGCGCGTGATACGTTCGCCCGTCTCCACGCCCCCCGTGAAACTCAACAGACGAACGTCTGGCGAGCTAGCCAGCGCTTCCCCCACCTCTTGGCCAGGGCCCGTAACGACGCTCAACCGTTCGGGAGGAAGACCCGCCTTGAGAAGATCCTGCGTCAAGGCAAGAGCCGAAAAGGGAGTTGCGCTGCCTGGCTTGAGAACCACCGAGTTCCCTGCAGCAATGGCCGGCGCGATCTTGTGGGCGGCCATCGCAAAAGGGTCGTTGAAGGGAGTGATGGCGCCTACAACGCCAACCGGAAATCGGAAATAGTAGCCTTCCCGGTTCTCCGAACCGGCGCGGCTCTCGAAGGGTAGTGTTTCGCCGCTTACACGACGACCTTCCTCGGCCGCTAGACGAAGAATTTGAACCACACGGGGAGGTTCTCGGCGTGCTTCGGTAATGGTCTTGCTGCCCTCGAAGGCTATAGTCCAAGCATATTCGTCGATATGAGACTCGACGCGATCTGCAGCGGTCTGGAGAACGTCACAACGCGCATGCATCGGAAAATCGTCTTTCAACGATGTCCTTGCGTTTGCGACGGCAATTTTTACGTCTTCTTCCGTTCCATGGGGCACAGTGCCCACGAGACGGCCATCAAAAGGATTACGGACTTCGATCTGCCTTTCGCGCGTCACCCATTCACCAGCGAGGTAAATGGGAGCGTTCTCACGAGCTTCGGCAAGAGTGCTTTTCGATAGGTTGGCCTCGACCATGATGGCATCCTCCGAATGGGTACTACAGCAACAGTTAATGGAACATTAATTGGAACATCACGAATTGAGCACGACTTACCGGATCCACCGCGTTAGGTTCCGGTTCTCGACGGCCGGAGACCAGATGCGCTTCGATTGTATCAGGGCAGACTGCGGTGGAACAGTGGGCGGGAGGGAGGCGAAATCCGAGGGGTGGACAATGGGAGGCGCGAGAATCCACGCCCCCCATTGTGCGATTGGATTTATTTCTCGGCGTATTTGACGCTGCAGCCGTAGGGCTTGGTCTCAGACATACTCACCGGATTGCCTGCGAGGATGTCCTTCACAGCTTTCTTCACATAGTTGTTCGGTTTTTCCGATTCACCCTTGGGGTCGTCATCGATTCCGCCCGCGTAGGCTAGCTTGCCGTCCTTGTCGATGATGAATATGTGCGGGGTAGTCTTCGCATCGTACATCTTGCCCACTTCGCCCGTCGGGTCGGAAAGTATGTTGTAAGGAAGGTTGTTCGCTTCCTTGAATTTCTTGTTGTCAGCGGTGGTGACGTAGTGCGTGGTGTTGATGGTCAGCCATACTACGCCCTGATCTTTGAACTTGTTCGCCAACTTGGCAAAGGTCTCAGCCTCGTAGTGACGCTTGACGAAGGGGCAATCGTAGTTGAACCACTCGAGAACGACGACCTTACCGGCGTAATCCGACAGGTTCACCTTGTTGCC
>JAUVQL010000106.1 GCA_030598165.1 Acidobacteriota bacterium
AAGGTCATGGGAAGCTCGACTCGAGGACGTGTCTCGGCTCACGTCGGAGATCGCCTCGAGAGCAAACGCCAGGTCCCGTGCCGATTGAAAGCGCTCCGTCGGCGATTTCTCTAGACATCGCCCAACGATCCTTTCGAGGACGGGTGGAACGGATCTGCCGGATGTCGAAAGATCCGGAGGATCTTCACGAAGGATGGCGCTGATGACATCCACCGGAGAATCTCCCTTGAAAGCACGGCCTCCAGAGAGCATCTCGTAAAGCGTGGCGCCGAAGGAGAAGAGATCCGACCGGTGGTCGGCGTCTTGTCCTCGCGCCTGTTCCGGTGACATGTAGCCGACCGTACCCATAATGGAGCCAGGCATCGTGTGGCGGGAGACCGTTGGCGTCTCGGCCACGCCCTCGCTCTCCTCTTCCCGACGTCCCAGCTTGGCTAGTCCGAAGTCGAGTCTTTTGACGTGGCCGGCCGTCGTGATGAAGACGTTCTCCGGCTTGAGGTCTCTGTGGATGATCCCCTTGTCGTGGGCGGCCGCGAGTCCATGGGCGATGGGGAGCGCGATTTCAATAGCTTTCCTAATGGAGAGCGTGGCGGAATCTAGTCGCTCGCGAAGTGTCTCTCCTTCCAAGAGCTCGGTGACGGCGAACGAGGTTTCCTCTTCGACACCAATATCGTAAATAGCCAGTATGTTGGGGTGAGCAAGGGCGGCCACAGCTTTGACCTCGAGCTCGAACCGAGCTAGCGCATCTTCATCTCGAGAAAAACGCTCGGAAAGGACTTTGATCGCTACCTGCCGCTCCAATCGGGTGTCCCGGCCTCGATAAACTTCTCCCATGCCACCGGCCCCAAGGGGTGCGAGAATCTCGTACGGACCCAACCGCGTGCCTGGTGAAATGAGCATGTTGGCTTAGCTTACCACTGAAAGCGTCCGTTCAATGGTTCGGCAGCAAAGCTTCGATACCTGCCCGAGTCTCCGCCGACCAGCCCGAAAAGGCGCGCACAACTCGCCCGCGCTCGTCCAAGAGGAGAGTCAGGGGTACCGTAACCTGCTCCGAGGAGAAAATCCGCGCCACGTCTTTCTCGCTCAATATATAATTCTCGTAAGGAATGGATCGCTCCTTTAGGTACGATTGCACTTTCGCTGCTTGGCCGAAATCGAGACTAATTCCCACCAGGTCCACGCCGGCTTTGGAAAGCGGTTCGAAGAGTCGGGCGAGCTCCGGGATTTCCACTGCACAAGGCGCGCACCAAGTAGCCCAAAACTTGAGGAGCGTTTTCCGACCCGGTGCGAGGATAGAGGGCGCGGACACCGCCGGTGTGGACTCGAGCGGCGTGAGGGTGAGAGCCGGCATCGGGTCGCCGGGTTTGAAGGCAAGGGTGCGGAAGATGCGATCCGAAGTCGCCTCGGGTTCCGGCAAGGTGACCCGCCTCTCGTTGACCAACTCTGCCTCTCCTTGGCCTTCGGTCAAATGAATGCTTTCGCCGGGTCGCACTCCGGAAATGGTCTCCTCGAGCCCGGAAGACCAGGTGACTTCTAGCTCATAATTGGATAGCCAGGAATCGCTCGGCCCCAAGCCGAAGATGAGCCTTGGATCACTGGCTGACAAAAAGCCGCTACCACCGAGCTTGATTTTGGTTTGGATCCCGAGGTGCGATGTCAGCCTGACCACCGTGCCAAAAGCATCCCGGCCCGAACGAGTCCCGGTGAGGCTTACCCGAATGAAACCGTTGTCTTGACCGACGTTGTTCTCGAAGAGGAGCCGAGCGACTTCCTGCACCGGTGTGATAACGACATCGGAGTCTCCGTCGTTGTCGAAGTCCGCAAACGAACAGCCTCGACCGTCGGTGATCGAATCGAGCCCGGAAGCGCCCGATATTTCCAAGTAAGTGCTGTCGCCCCGGTTGATGTAGAGACCGTTGCGCTCGAATCCGCTGAAGGACATCCCCCTTTCGAATATCTCGGACATGTGGTGGTTTTGATAATCGGAGTTCCCTGCCTGTTCCATGACTGCCGCCGACGCCACGACGTGGCGCCAAAAGAGACTTCACGTGTCCTTCATGGTCTTGCCGGACACGAAGCCGTTGACCGAGAACTCGTCTTCCCATCCGTCGTTGTCGAAATCGAAGAAGCCGCCTCCAAAAGCCCATCCTGCGGAAAAACCGCCGGCTTTCTGGGCTACGTTGCGAAAGGTCCCGTCGCCCAAGTTCTCGAAGAGGGAGTTGCCGGCAGCGAGCTTTTTCAAAACGGCGCTGTCGGGTGAGGCTCCCGGCATCAAGCGAGCCAAGATCCGATTCCCCGCCGTCGAGGACATGTTGGTCACATGAATGTCCAGGTCTCCATCGTTGTCGTAGTCTCCGTAGGAAACCCCCATACCGTTTCCCGGATCGATGACGCCTCGTTCGAGTGCCTCGTCGCGAAAGCGACCACCGTGGTTGATGAAGAGCGCGTTTTCTCCAAAATCGTTGGCCACGTAAAGATCCTGAAGTCCGTCGTCATTGACGTCGGCGAAAGCCGCCGCATAGCTCCAGCGTCCGTCGTCGACTCCCCACTTACGCGACTCTTCGCGGAAGCGTCCGTCTCCTTGGTTGATGAATAGCAAGTTTGGGGTCCCGTTGGTGGCTTTACCCCATGCGTTGGGCATGACCTGCCCGTAACGGTTGTAGGAAGCGACGTAGATGTCCGTCCAGCCGTCTCGGTTCACATCGGCTGCCACCGCGCTGAATCCGACCGCCGGTTGCTCGATGCCGGCCGGACCGGAAACATCGATGAAGCGAAGCACACCTTCGGGTCGATATTGGTTTCGAAGAAGGATCTGATCCCCCACTGCCGCCAAAAAGATGTCTTGGTCCCCGTCGTTGTCGTAGTCGAGAAAAAGAGCCCCCGTACCGTCTCGTGTATATCGGACGAGCGTCTCTTCGGAGACGTCTTGGAATTGCCCGGCTCCATCGTTGAGGTACAAACGGCTGCCCGTGACTCCGCTGGTCAGAAGGTCCAATAGACCGTCTTCGTTGACGTCGGCCACGGCGGCGCCGTGCGCCACGAAGCCGTCATTGGATGGCTCACCGAACGCGGGGGCGTCCTCCCATAGTCCGGCAGGTGCCGTGATCTCCGAGAACAGGTCTTTTTCGGAGACCATCGAGCTCAAGGACTCTATGTTCCAGTAAGTGATCTGCCAGGGTTTTTGAGGAGAGCGTTGAGCTCGGATTTGGATGGTGCCGCGCACCCACTCTCGTTGATCTTCCTTGTTCCTTCCCACTAAGAAGCAAAAAACGCGTGCTCGGCCGCGAAACGGGGGGCCCACCTCGAAATCGGCTGGTTTGACCTTCAGGCGAAAGTCTTCAATGTGGGAAAAATTCGCAAAAAACGCTTGGAGGCTTTCTCTAAAGTCGTCCCGACGGACTCGACGAGGAGTTTCTGACACGTCCCAGTGGCGACGGGCAAGCCACTTCACTTCGGAGGTCAGAGGAGTCGATTGGGACGGGAAAGTCGTCGCCTCGAGTTCCTCCGCAAAGTACTTGGATACCTGCGAAAGGTCCTGCCGCCGAAGCGCGACCGAGAGGTCCAAGAGATCGTTGGCCAACGATTCTGAGTGGTCCTCGGTTTGCTCCAACGCGGACCGGTCGAAGGAAAGTTGCTGTGACTCTTGCGCTATCCCACTGACTGATACCAGTCCGAGCAGGAGGAAGATGACATTGCGATGGTTCAAACGCGAATTCCAACCGAAATTCCTTCGAACCCGAACTCGCTGGCTACCGATTCGACGTGTCTCGGTTCGACTATCCGTTGGTCTTCGAGGTAGGCGTTCAAGAGACTGCGGTCAGCTAGAACATTGATCTCCCGCGGAATGCCGCGGGAAAGCTTGAAAATGACATCCATCGCCTCGAGACTAAAGACATGCTCAGCGTTGTCGTTACCCGCCACGGCTAATCGATGCGCCAAGTAATCCTGTGTCTCCTCTTTGTTGAGACATTTGAGTCTGTAGCGAACGGTCGTACGCTGGCGTAAAGAGCGGTGCTTTTTGTGTCGCAGTTTTGCCTCGAGCTCCACCTGTCCGACGAGGCAAATGACGAGCAGCTTTCCGAACTCACCCTCCATGTTAGAAATCAAGCGCAGTTCGTCCAAGGCCGCTGAAGTCAAGAATTGGGCTTCGTCGATAATCAGGAGACCTTGCTTGCCCTTATACTGCATTTCCGAGAGATGGTTTTCGAGTCGCCTGAGTAAATCCCGCTTACGCCCCGTGCCGGAATCCAGGCCGAACTGCTCGGCGATCTCCTCCAGGAGCTCACGAGGCGTCAAAGTTGTGTGCTCGATGACCGCTACCGAGGTGTTGTCCGGCGCTTGCTGTCGTAATTCTTGGATGGAGGTCGTTTTTCCCGCACCGACCTCACCGGTCAAGAGAAAAAAGGGCTCTCGGTTCTCGAGCACGTAGTGGAAATGTGCCAGAGCTTCTCTTAGCTCCCGACTGTGGAAAACAAAGGGAGCGGAAGGAGACAGTGAAAATGGCTTCTTTTTGAGTCCGAAATGTGCCTTGTACACGTTTGCCCCATCCTCGAGTCGGACGAGTCAGTTGGATTCGCCAATCCACTCCAACTGGTCGGGGGTCACCTCTCTTCTGCGGCCGGCTCAGCGATGCTCTCGGGTTTTGGGGAAACCCGTTCAACAATGATTATTCGTAGATAGCTGAGTTAGCGTAGGAGCCGATCCGAAGGGCCCCCCAACCCTCGGCCGCATTTTTAACCCTTTGAAAGAGGATAAACCATACTCCAGTAGCGCTCCGGTGGCAACCCCATTCCGGGTCCTGAAATCACTGCTCCAGGACCGCGTTTTGCGGGTCTCTGAACCGCTCTCGAGACATAGAGACGACTTTTTTGCGCTCTAACCCCGTCAATTGTCGATTTCCTGGACAGCGGTCGTTGCGGCTCTATAATGGGGGCACCTTTGGCTCGGCGGAAAGGCACCCTGCCTCGCTTTTAGTTCGTCTCGCATAAGAACGCTGTCATCTCGGGGCAGTGAGCGCATGTTGTGGTGACCTTCGTCCGTTCTGAACCTCTCAAGGTACAACAACGGCTCAGGAGAAGACTCCTTAAGA
>JAUVQL010000073.1 GCA_030598165.1 Acidobacteriota bacterium
GCACCGGGCAAGCGTCCTGGCACTTGATCATCTTGATCCAGTACTCGGTCGCATCAGGAGACTGGAGTTGGTAAAGATTGTCGTCGTTCATTTCTTGTTCAGCCGCGAATTAACGCAAATTAACGCGTAAAAGAAAGAAACAAGTGTCTTTCAGAAAGAGACAAATTTGACTTATCTTTGCTCCGGAACCCCCCACCTCTTGTCCTATTCGCGTTCATGAGCGTTCATGTGCGGCTTCTTCTCGTCTCCGTGGTTTTTTTTGAATGCAAAGACGATCACTGCCAGACCGGCGATGAGTCCCAAGGCGGCTACGATGTACATGAACGTGTTGGAACCTTGTGTCGCTTGATTGAGTTGCTCGACGAGTCGGCCACGTTCCGTATCATTGAGCACTCCGTTCATGAACCGAATACAGTAGCCAACACATGCTAGTGTGATGACTATATAGGCGAATTTGAGAAACGTCGGTACGTCCGTATTCTTCCGCTCGGTGATCCAGCCACCGGCGTAGTCTTTGATTTCATTGTCCGCCATGTTTCGCCTCCTCGTCGGCGAGCATTCGGTATTTGACTTCCTCACTTTTGGCGCCCCAGTACCCATCCTTCACGGAACGGATCAGAAAAAACAGGGCGCCGCCGGCAAAAAGAAGAAAGAGGAAGTACGACAAAAATATGCTCGGGTAGGTGTAATCCTGCATGGAAATCACCTCTTATCTCTCGTAGTCTTCATCGGGCCGCCAGTTTTTGGCTCGGCCGAGCTTCTGCAAATAGGCAACGAGCGCTTGGAAATCGTCCTGGTCGTCGGCGATCCAAGGGAAGGGCGGCATGACCGAGCCTGGAACGAGATCGCGCGGGTTGCGGAAATGGGTCAGGTGCCATTGAGTATCGTACTTACCGCCCACACGCGAGAGATCCGGGCCGGTTCTCTTGGTCCCGAACAGGTGGGGAGAATCATAGACGAACTCGTCGGGGGTCGAAATGGGTGCGTCAACACCTCTCCATCCCGACCGTTTGGTGTCGGCCAGCAAAGTCCTCGTTTGTTGGGTGTGACAGTACCAGCAGCCATCTCGAACGTAAATCTCTCGGCCGGCCAACTCCTGTTCGGTATAGGGCTCCAGCTTGCCGGTTGGTCCTTTCGAGGGGTCATCATTCACGAAAGGCCTCGACCAGCTCGCATCAACCAGCGGAGGTACGACCGTGGTGAGTAAGCCGCCGATGAGAAAGAACACGACGGCCGCAATGACGAACAGCATGGCGTTGGAATCGGTCTTTTGCAACATGGTCTCACTCCTTGCCTATGCGGCGGCTCCTTCGGTCGATTCGCGTCCAATCACCGTTGCCATGATGTTGTAGAGAAAGAGTGTGATCCCGCCGAATATCAAGACTCCTGAGAAGAAGCGGACGATCCAGATGGGTCTCAGGGCCACAATCGTGTCGATGAAAGGAATCGAAGGGTTGTTCCACTGCCATCCTTGCCAAAAACCTCCCAGCCAAAGTGTGACGAAGAAGCCCAACCCGCCAATCATCATGAGCCAGAAGCTCCAGTTGGCCATGGCGTCGGAGTGCAGTTTAGTCTTGAAGATGCGCGGGATGGTGTAAAGACAGCCTGCGATGGCAAAGAAAGAAAACGCCCCGAGGACCGCCATGTGAGCGTGGCCGGGAATCCAATCCGTTTTCGAGACGATGGCATTCACCGAGCGCAAGGCGTGCATCGGTCCCTGGAAGCAGGTCAACAGATAGAAGACCACGCCGGACATGAGGAATTTGAGCGGCACGCTCTTTTGCAACTGGTGCCACTCACCTTTCATTGTGGCGAAGAAGTTGTAGACCACCGTCCACACGGGAATCAGGAGCATCACAGAGAAGAAGATTGCGATGGTCTGTAGCCACTGGGAGATAGGGCCGTGAAGCATGTGATGGGCGCCGGTCCACACATAGATGAATGCGAGGGACCAAAAGCCGATCATGGATAGCTTGTGACTGTGGAGCGGGATGTTCCCTGTCTTGGGGATGTAGTAATAAGCCAGGGCCAGTCCTACCGGTGTAAAGATGAGACCCACAGCGTTGTGAACGTACATCCAACTCAAATTGGCTTGATTCACGCCTGTGGTGAACATGACCGCGAAGTTACCCACAAGGTAGACGAATGCTGTCCAGAGGATCGTCCCTCCGATATACCAGATCGTGACATACATCTGCGTGTACTTGCGGGTTGCTATGGTGGCAAAGACGTTCCAACCGAACATGATCCAGGTCACTACGAGGAGTACATCCAGCAAAAACGGAAACTCGGCGTACTCGAAGCCCTGGTTCCAACCCGCCGGTAAAGAGACCACGGCCCCAAGGATGATCACGTTCCAGAGGATAGCGGTGGTGACTCCCAACTTTTCGCTCCAGAGCTTTACTCCACATAGACGGGGCACGACGTAGTAGGCGAGCCCCATATCGGCCGCCAATAACCAGCCGAAGAGCATCCCGTTGACGTGGAGGGGACGTAACCGGCCGTAGGTCAGTACCGACACGGTACCTAGAAGATCCGGCCATACGAACTTCGCCGCAATCAAGATGGCGATGATACCCATGATGAAGAAATAGGCGATCGAGCTCAAGAGGAACCAAGCGGCAGTGGTGTCGCTGTGTACCACTGGTGTGGTGCTCTCGCCGTTGGTCGATCGAGCCTCCGCTCCAGCTTGGACTCCTTTGGTTTCTTCCATAGGTTATCTCCTGATATTGAGGCTGCGGATGTAGTTGGCGACATCACCGACGTCGTCGATGGAGAGCCCGTAATCGATCCATGGCGGCATCGCCGTTCCCTGAACGCCGTAGAGGATGGATTCCAGGATGCGTCTATCGTTCAGGCTATCAACGAAGTGGGCGTTACGAAGATTTCTTGGCCGAGGCGAGATGTCGGGGGAGTTGGGCCCCTTGCCGTCGGCCTTGAGACCGTGACAGCCCGTGCAGCGCCGGAGAAAAGTGGCCTCTCCGCGTCCAACGGACTCGTCACTCATCGACACCGGATTGTCGTCGGGAATGTTGCGTGGTTTGAGCTCACGGCGCGGCTGGGTCACAAAGGTACCTAGAACGTAATCGAGCGCTCCCTGTATTTGCTCTTCATCGAGAACGTTTTGCCAGGGTGGCATGGAAGTGCCGGGCACCCCTTCCTTGATGGAGGTCAGAAGTCGTTCGGTCGTTTTGCTGTTCATGAACGCCGATTTAGTGAGATCACGTGGGTTTGGATCCAGGTAGATGGCGATCGGGCCAGCGCCGTCGCCCTCCTCGCCGTGGCAACGAGAACACAGCTCCTTATAAGTGGCTTCCGCGCTCATAGGAGGTGGAGGTGTTGTGAGGGTCATAAGATGATCGGACATGGCTTGAAAATCGCTCTCGGCCATCCGAAACGCCGGCATAATGGAATCCGAAACAACTGAACGGGGATTCGAGAAGTGGTCCATCAACCAAGCCTCGTCTCGAATCAATCCGGTATAGGAGAGATTGGGAGCAATCCGTCCGTCCTTTTCTCCGAGTTTGTGACAGGCCATGCAAGCCCTGTCATTGATGAGCCTCTCACCCAATGTGGCAATGGCTTCGCCCTCGGTCGCCCGCTCCGCCGGGAGTGCTCCCCCTTGCTGCCTCCCGAGCGTGGCGAGGTACCGGTCGAGCTGTGTCTCGGTGAAGTTGACTCCGCGCCGACTCTTCAAAAAGATGACAACGGCCTTGACGTCTTCCTCGCTCAAATTGAATTTCGGCATGAACGAAGTGGCGAGATTGGCACGAGGCTCGACGATGGACTCCCAGAGATAATCCAACATGAAGGTCTTGCCCACTTCGCTCAAGTCGGGACCCAATGTGGATTCGGAGAGGCCTTCGATGCGGTGACAACCATAACAGGCTTGCTCGAAATAGAGCTGGCGACCGCGCTGGACGTATTGGGTTCCCGAAAAACCCTCCTCCGTATGGCACTGCGCGCAATTGGCCTCCATGTACTCTGTGCCCAAGAGCTTGGACTTGTACTCCTCGTTCCAATTTTCATGTATGACGTAACCCAGCATGGGCATGGGCCAGTAGTGATCTTCGCCGTGAGAGTAGACTTCTTTGAGTCCACGCCCCTGTCCGTCGTGGCAGACCGTGCAGCCGAAGTCCGTAAACTTGTGTCGGCGCTCCAAGCGACCGTTTATCTCGTAGTCGCCGAGGGTCTCTGAGTAAGGGTGAGTGCGAAGCGGCTCGAAGTGCTCCATGAACCGCGGATCGTCAGCAGCGATGTGACAGGTCGTGCAGCGATCCACTTGGGATTCACCGAACTGTGTGACGATGATCTGTTCAATCTTGGGGCGCCTCGCCGCGAGCTCTTCGCGCTCCAAGTCGTTGGTCGACTCGGCGCGAGCTTGGTCGAAGTAGGCGGTTTGATGTCTTTCCCAGTGGTGAAAAAACTGATCGTAAAAGACCACTCCGTGGACGATGAAAACGATGATACTCGCAACGGCCAGTGCCAGTCGCATTTCTCTTAGTCCCTTTCTTGCCTATGTCGTCCTAGAACGGTGAAACGAACGCCCAGTTGGGACCTCGGAAGAACGTACCGATGACAACTAGGAACACGTTCACAAGAGCGAATGTGATGAACAGCGTATTGGCTAAGAGCCTATCCTTGGAGAACCACACACCCACGCCATAGGGCTTGCGGTCGAGATACGGAACGAGCAGCAAGATGATCACTTCCAAGGTAGGAATCCCAACACCGCCCCAAAACGCGGAGTAGCTGACCAGTTCCTGGAGCCCTAAGAAGTACCATGGTGCTTTTGCCGGGTTGGGTGGGTGCATAACATTGACGGGCTCTTCGAGTGGCGCATGGAACAGAAGTGAGACCACTAGAATCGCTGCAATGGTGAGCACGAAGACAAAAAGCTCCGCTGTCAACAAATCCGGCCAGCTATAGACGGTGTTGTCCGGGATGTTACCTACTTTGGTAAAAGGACCTCGAACGAAGCCCATGAACCCGTACTTCTTTTTTTCGAGCGGCTCCGCTTTCAACTGTATGGGCTGGCTCTCCACGGCCGGCGGCGATGGGGGTGCGGGCTCGTCAGGACGGGCCAAGCCGCCGTCCTTACGGATCCTCCAAAAGTGGATAGCCACAAAAAGGGTGATGACAAGCGGGAGGACCACGACGTGAAGGACATAGAAGCGAAGCAAAGCTTCTTGACCGACGGAATAGTCACCCAGCATGAGAAACTGGATTTCCTTGCCGAAGACGGGTGCATATGCTGAAATCGATGCCCCGACGGTGATGGCCCAGTAAGCCAATTGATCCCAGGGGAGTAGGTACCCTGTGAAGCTGGCAAAAAGCGTCAACAATAGTAAAGCCACGCCGAGGACCCAGTTGAACTCGCGCGGTTTCTTGTAAGCTCCCGTCAGGAACACCCTGCACATGTGGAGAAACACGACCGCGACCATTCCGTGGGCCGCCCAGCGATGCATGTTGCGTAGAAACGTGCCGAACGCCACGGTGCCGCGCAGATCGAGCATGCGATCGTAGGCTTGGCCCGTCGAAGGTACGTAATAGAACAAGAGTAGGATTCCACTCGCCCCCAAGATGACGAACAGGAAGAATGAAATCAGGCCCAACCCCAACGTGTAAGCAGGTTTCAAGGTGTGGCGATGGACTCTGACGGGGTGAATGTGGAGGAAGAAGTTCGTGAACATCGTGGAGGAGCGTCCCAA
>JAUVQL010000115.1 GCA_030598165.1 Acidobacteriota bacterium
AGAGTGGCCGACGGGGAGGGCAAAGTCTATACCTTCGCCGGGCTCTCGTCATTGGAGACCGCCCCTCGTTCGACGTGGAAGTGAAATCTCTATCATCGCTCAAGGACGGCGATTTGAACCGATCTTCGGTTGTCTTCATGAACGATACGCCTCCTCCCGACGATCGTACGGGGCAGAGACTCCGGAGCTTCGTCGAGTCGGGCGGTGGACTCGTAGTCGTTTTAGGCGAGGGAAGTGGTCGAACGAATTGGTCGGGCCCGGCGGGAGAGATGTTACCAGGAACATGGAGTGGGGCAAGGGCCATCGATCGATCGGCGGATTGGGGAGGGACGCTCTCCTATATCGATTACAGCCATGAGCTTTTCGAGCTCTTCAACGCGCCGCATGGTGGAGATTTCTCGACGGCGAAGTTCTTTCGTTACCGGCCCATCGAATTGAGGCCGGAGGCCCGAGTGCTTGCGCGATTCGATGATGGGATTGTTTCCATGGCGGAATCGAGGATAGGAGAGGGCAAGGTAATCCTCTTGACCTCGACTCTCGACACCTTCTGGAACGACCTGGCACTCCAACCTGTTTTTCTGCCGTTCGTCCACCAAGTGACGAAATATGCATCGGGCTACGCGGAAGCCGAGCATTGGCGCATGGTGGGTGACGTCCTCGATGTGTCTCGGTTCTTGGGGGTCGCCGGAGGGAGTTTTTCCCCGGGGAGCGAAGCGGATGGACTCGATCTCGTAGCTACGACTCCTTCCGGGAACAGAATCTCTCTCGCTCCAGGAGAAGAGCAGTATCTGATGCGGCTCGAAGAGCAAGGATTTTACGATGTCAAGATGTGGGATCGAGAGCCGGCCGAGACGGTCAACTTGGCCGTCAATCTGGATGTGACGGAGTCCGATCTCTCGGTACTCGATCCAGAAGAATTGGAAGCAGCGGTCCGCTATCGTGGAGACGCCACTTCGGCGGTAGCCGCTTCCGAATGGACTCTCGAGGACCAGGAACGAACACAAAGTTTCTGGTGGTTTCTGTTGCTGGTAGCTTTTCTGCTACTCGTGACTGAGACGATATTGTCGAATCGTTTATCTCGTTTGGCAAGGTGAGGGGAGAGGTGCTGTGATGTTCAACCGACCTCGAGGGTCAGGTTACGAAGATCTCATCGGGATCATCCGCAACGTGCGGAGACGTTGGCGGGTGCGACTGGCGCTCAGAGGGGCGGCCATCGTTGTTGCCCTGGGTTTTCTCGCACTCGCGGTCTCAGCTTACGGGATGGACTTCTTTCGTTACAGCGAATGGTCGGTGACTCTCTTTCGTGTCTTCGCGTACTTGGCCATGGCCGGTCTCGCTGTTCGGTTTCTCATTCTGTTGCCTCTGTTTCGTAGAGTGAGCGACGAGCAGGTGGCTCTTTACATCGAAGAGCACAATCCAGAGCTTCAGCAAGCAGTGGTCAGTGCTGTGGAAGCCGGCTCGGACAACGAAGGCAAATTTGCGATCCCAGTTTCTTCGAAGCTCATCGAGAAGCTCGTCGACTCGGCGGTGGACCAGTGCGAGAGCATGGACCATGGACGGGGAATCGAGCATCAGGGGTTGCAAAAGACCTCGGGCGCATTGGCTCTCTTCGCCGCGCTCGGGATGTTGGCGGTGGTAATGGGCCCTAGCTTTTTGCGCCACGGCGGTTCCCTTCTCCTGAAGCCTTGGCGGAACGCCCAAGCCGCCAATCCGTATTTTGTTACTGTCGAGCCTGGAAACATTGGTGTCGCACGCGGTGCTGATCAGATGGTGGAGGCCCAACTGGGCGGGTTCGATTCGGATCGAATCGAGGTGGCTGTTAAGGCAGGCGACAACGAGAATTGGCAAAGATGGCCCATGACCTTCGACGAAACCACCGGCGAGTATGGTTTCATGCTGTTCGATTTACAGGAGCCTACACATTATTTCGTCGAGGCGAGCGGGGTTCGATCGGACATTTTCCGAATCGACGTATCTGACTTACCTTTTGTGGAGAAGATCGATCTCGAATATTTCTTCCCGAAATACGCGGGACTGGAGTCTCGTGTCGTCGAGGACGGAGGCGACATTGCTGCTCTCGAAGGCACCCACGTCGAGCTCACGATTACACCTACCGTGAAGGTCGCCGGCGGCCTCCTTCGGGTGGAGGGCGGGGATCCGTTGCCGCTCACACTTCGGGATGATGCCACCTTGACCGGCGCCATCGACGTCGAAAGGGAAGGATTCTATAAGGTCGAGTTGGAAGGTTTCGACGGGCAAATGCACGACGCTTCACCCGATTACATCATTGAAGTACTGACCGATCAGCCACCCTCCATTACCTGTACCACACCGGGCCGAGACTCGAAGGTCACTTCGATCGAAGAAGTTTTCACCGAAGTCAGAGCCGAAGACGATTACGGTGTGGGGAAGGTGGAGCTCATTTACTCCGTGAACGGAGGCCCCGATCAACAGAGGTGGCTTTTTCGAAATGAAGCTTCGCCCAAGAAGGAGATCTCCGCCGGGCACACGTTCTTCTTGGAAGATTTTGAGCTCGAGCCGGGCGATTTCATTTCCTACTTTGCCAAGGCGACTGATACGGATCGCGTTAGAGGTAGGCAAACCGCGACGAGCGACATCTATTTCGTCGAAGTGCGTCCCTTCAGTAAGGATTACCGCCAATCGCAACAAAGAGGAGGAGGAGGCGGTGGCGGCGGTGCGGACGGGGCCTTGTCGCTCCGGCAACGGCAGATCGTGGCAGCCACATTCAAGCTCATCCGGGACAAGGACGAATATGAACCGAAGGAGTACAACGAGAACCTCACGACCATTGCTTTGATGCAGGGACGTTTGAGAGAGCAGACCGAGACACTTCTCCGTCGAATGAGCAATCGAGGGATCACGGACCAAGAATCGGATTTTGGAAAGATCTCCAATTCGCTTCGTCTCGCCCTCGATGAGATGGCGCCGGCTGAAGAAAAACTAATGGAAGGCAATCCCTCCGACGCCTTACCACCCGAACAAAGGGCGCTTCAGCACCTCCAGCGAGCCGAGTCGACCTTCCGTGATGTTCAAGTGACGTTCGGCGGTGGCGGCGGTGGAGAGCAGTCGAATGCCGAAGACCTGGCGGATCTCTTCGAGCTCGAGTTGGACAAGCTGCGGAATCAATACGAGACCGTCGAAAGAGGCGAAAAACAATCGGCAAGCAATCAAGTCGATGAAGCTCTACAGAGACTGCAAGAGCTGGCGCGGCGACAGCAGCAAGAGAACGAGCGAATGAAACGCAGAGCCGGCAACCCACAGGGAGGCGGGCGAGGTGCTGGTAACCAGCGGGATCTGGCTGAGGAGACGGAGGAACTGGCAAGAAAACTCGAGAGGTTGGCCCGTGAGCAGTCGCAGCCGGATCTCATGGATACGGCCCGCCGCCTCCGCGAGGCCGCAGAATCCATGCGGCGTGGTGCAAGCGGCGGCAAACAAGGCAGTGTTGCGGAGGGAATTGCCGCGTTGGACGAGCTCAAAGATGCTCGTCGATTGTTGGAAAAAAATCGCGAGGTCCGACTCGAGCAAGACATTCAAGACGTGAGTGATCGAGCTCGTCGTTTGGCTTCCCAACAGGACAAGGTGTTGTCGGAGGTTCGTAGGCTCGACCAAGAGGGAGGTGCAGGTAGGACCGAGAAACTCGAACGGTTGCTCGAGCGCAAGGATGAAATGGCATCCGAGGTGGCGGATTTAGAAGCCCAGATGGAACGTATGGCGCGAGAGTCCCGGAGCGAGCAAAAAGACGCGTCGAGGAAGCTCCAAGAAGCTGCGAACTCGATTCGGGACAGCAAATTGAAAGAGAAAATTCGTTATTCAAAAGGGGTCGTCCAAGGCAGGTCCGGTGAATATGCCGAGCAATTCGAGGAACAAGTTCGAGAGGATATCGAAAATCTCCGGGACCGCATCCGGCAGGCAGCTAGTGCGGTTGGACAGTCCGAGGAAGCTCGAGTGGCCGATGCGATTGATAAGACGAGGGACCTCGTCCAGAACTTGGAGTCGTTGGGAGATCGGATCCGCGAACAAAGAGAAGAGACCCGTCGCCTGGATCGAGAAGGACAAAATCTTGAAGGAGAGTCCTCGTCGGAATCGGGCAAAGGCGAGGGAGAGGGACAAGGACAGGGACAGCAGGAAGGTGAGCCTTCACAAGCCGGCGAGCAGAGCACCGAGCCGGGCTCTGGCGGCTCCGCGGGCTCACAGGATGGTCGGAATTTCCAACCAGGTACCTACTCTACCGAGGACATTCGGCAGTGGCGCCGGGAGTTCCGTGAGCGAGTTCAGGAGGCGGAGGACTTGCGAAAGGAGCTTCGACGTCAGGATCTTCAGGTGCCGGATCTCAAGGACATCATCGCACGGATGAAAGAATTCGACTCGAAGAAAATCTACCTAGATCCCCTTGGTTTCGATGAACTGCAGGCCGATCTTCTCGAAGAGCTCAAGCAGTTCGAGTACTGGCTTCGTAGGGAGCTCGAAGGGATCGGGAAGGACAAACTCTTCCTCGCCGGTTCGGACCAGGTACCTTCGGAGTACCGGAAGCTCGTTGAAGAGTACTATCGGTCGTTGTCACGAGGGCCCCGTAAGAAGAAGTAGCAGTCGAGCAGTCCGGAAGCCAACAAGAAAAATTAGCCGCACATTAACGCGAATGAACGCAAATAAAGAAAATCAACGCCAAGCCGCCAAGCCGCAAAGAAGAAGCCGCGAATGAACGCAAATAAGAAGGATTTGTCGGATTTGGCTCGAGTAAGATCCTATTCGCGTTAATGTGCGTTAATGCGCGGCTTCTTTGCTAGTTGCTCCGCGCGTCCTGCTACGATATTATCAGCAGTTCTAGAAAATCCTTCCAAAAGAACGGTTTAGCACAAATGACAGTCACTAAATTCGAATCCTTTGAGATTTCCCGGCCGACGCTCGATTCACTTGCCGAAATAGGC